>CAKZLT010000622.1 GCA_937127195.1 uncultured Saprospiraceae bacterium | reverse complement strand
CGAACCCTGAAGTTGCTACAACCGTCAGTGAGTTAGTCGGTTCATTAATCGTAACGGAAGTTACTTTTTGGCAGCCATTCATATCCGTAACGGTTACTTGATATATACCCGAACTCAGCGAATCAGGGTCTTGAATGGTATCGCCATTTGACCATAAATAACTATATCCAGATACACCACCCGAAACGGTCAAATCGATAGCGCCATCTATTGCTCCTGAGCAACTTATATCATTTCCACCATAATCAGAACTAACCACAACCGACAAAACAACGGCACTCGGTTCATTCAACGTAATTGAATCTGTTGCAGAACAGCCATTTTGGTCGGTAATCGTTACGGATGAAACGCCTGTTCCAATTCCGATTGGGTCTTGAATGGTATCTCCATTTGACCATAGATAACTATAAGGTGCAATGCCTCCATTGGTAACGGTCAAGTCTAAAGCGGCATCATTCGCGCCGTTGCAGCTAATTGCGTTTCCATTAAAATTCGTTAAAACAGAAATATTTGTGATTATGGAATCAGGAACTACTATTATAACCGACGCAGTATCTTGACAACCGTTATTATCCGTTGCGGTCACAGCGTATGTTCCTGCACCGAGGTTTGTTTGGTCTTCTGTGGCTGGCAATCCATTATTCCAGTTGTAAGTATAAATACCTAAGGGAACGGGTGAAATATCAATAGAACCATCTGTTGAAGTTGGGCAAGAGATTGGCTGCCCGTTGTAGTTTGAGCTTACCGTTCCTGTGATTGAAAATGGCGCGGTAATTCCTATTAAGGTTTCTGATTTTATAAAAATGCAGTTATTGGTGTCCGTAATCGTAACGGTATAAACTCCTGCTGTGATGTTTGCAGGATCTTCTGTCGCTCCAATACCGTTATCCCAATTGTAAGTATAAGGTGCTACGCCGCCAGAAGCTGTCAAATCAATCGAACCATTATTAATTCCTAGACAAGTTGGATGAATAGGAATTGTTGTTGCTGCTAAAATGGTCGGTTCGTTGAGCGTAATATTCGTTGTTACCTGACAACCGAGGCTATCCGTTATTGTCACTTCATATAAACCTGCTGCCAAACTATCAATATCCGCAAGTGTGTCACCATTTGACCATAAATAGGTATAAGGTAAAATTCCGCCAGCGACAGTTAAATCAATTGCACCATCTGATTCGCCAGAACAGCTTATTTCAAAACCATTATAAATCGTATCTGGAATGACATTCGTTATCAAAGGAGTTGGCTCTGTTAATGTAATCGAGTCCATTGCAATACAACCATTTCCATCAGTTACCGTTAATTGATAAGTGCTTGCAGCCAAATTATTGGGGTCTTCTATATTTCCGATTCCATTATTCCAATCGAAAGTAAATGTATTCGTTCCACCAGAAATAGTCGTATTAATCGCGCCATCAAAAGAGCCATTACAAGTAACTATACTATCTTGGACTAAAGTCAAATCTAATGGACTTGGGTCGTTGAGTTGAATATCTGTTGAATCTTGACAGCCATTGGCATCTGTTACGATTACTTTATAATTTCCCGAAATAAGTCCATTTATATCTTCATTGGTACTAAAATTATTATTCCAATTATATGAATATGGGATTGAACCACCAGAGACGGTTAAGTCAATTGAACCGTCATTTTCACCAACACAAGAAATATCTAATCCATTATAATTGGAACTAACAACGGCAAGCGGTATAATTGGATTTGGGCTTGTAAGTGTTACATCTGTCGAATCTTTACAACCATTCAAGTCTGTAACTACTACTTGATAAAATCCTGTATCTAGATTATTAGGGTCTTCCAATGTGCTATTATTTGACCATAAGTAAGTATAATTTGGAATACCTCCATTAACGGTCAAGTCTGCTGAACCATCTAACGCGCCAATACATGAGACATTTACACCATTATAATTAGAAGTAACAACTGCGGATAAATTAATCGCGGTTGGTTCGGTGAGTGTGATATTGGTGGTTTCGGTGCAATTATTTGCATCGGTGACGGTGACGTTGTAAGTTCCTGCTGTCAAATTTGTTGGGTCTTCCGTTGCGCCGATTCCATTATCCCAGTTATAAGTATAAGGCGCAGTTCCGCCAGCAGCGGTTAAGTCAATTGCACCGTTATTGCCATTTTTACAAGAAATATTAAAGCCATTAAAATTAGTGGAAGCAATAGCATTTACTGTTAGAACGGTTGGTTCGTTGAGTGTAAATGCGGTTGTAAATTGGCAATTATTAGCGTCAGTGATTGTTACGTTGTAAGTTCCTGCTGTCAAATTTGTTGGGTCTTCGGTTGCGCCAATTCCATTATCCCAGTTGTAAGTATAAGGGGCAACGCCACCCGTAGCTGTCAAATTTAACCCTCCTGTTGCATTTCCGTTACAGTCAATTGGCGCACTTTCTAGGATTGTTCCATTAAGTGCGGGCGGATTATTGAGCGTGATTGATGTTTGATTAGAACAGCCATTTGCGTCTGTTACAGTTACATTATAAGTATTTGCTGCGAGTCCATTTGGGTCTTCAATATTTCCGATTCCATTATCCCAAGTATAATTATAAGGCATTGTGCCACCGTTTACGGTCAAGTTTATTGAGCCATCAGCCGCACCAACACAAGAAATATCTTGACCATTATAATTAGAATTTGCAACTATTGTCAAGTCAAGTCCTGCTGGAGCTGTTAAGCTAATATTTGCATTTTGAATACAACTATTTGCATCAGTAATCACGACGTTGTAAGTTCCTGTATCTAATGTATTTGGGTCTTCAATTGCACCAATTCCATTATTCCAAAGAAAAGTATAAGGTGCAACGCCACCAGCGACAGTCAAGTCAACTGCACCATCATTTGCGCCAGTACAAGAGACATCAAAGCCGTTGTAATTCGTTGTAATTACAATATTATTGGTCATAATAGTCGGTTCGATGAGTGTAATATTTGTGGTTTCGGTACAGCCATTTGCGTCGGTGACCGTAACGTTGTAAGTTCCTGCTGTCAAATTTGTTGGGTCTTCGGTTGCGCCAATTCCATTATCCCAATTGTAAGTAAATCCGCCAGAACCACCTGTAGTAGTTAAGTTAATTGTACCGTCGTTCCCATTTATACAAGAAATATTAAAACCATTAAAAATAGAAGTGGCTACGGCTGTCGGAACAATTGGGGCTGGGTCGCTTAATGTAATAGAATCGACCTGAGTACAACCATTATTATCTGTAATAGTGACTTGGTAAGTATTTGCAGAAAGGTTGGTTGGGTCTTCGGTTGCGCCGATTCCATTGTCCCAGTTGTAAATATAAGGTATCGCGCCACCCGAAGGATTGGCATCAATAGAACCGTCAGAGTCGCCAATACAACTAATGTCAGAGCCATTGTAGTTAGAATTTATTGTCAAATTTGGAGTAATGCTAGGAGGAGGAGTAACGGTAACGAAAGTCAGAATTTGGCACCCGTTGGCATCTGTTGCTGTTACGGTATAACTTCCTGCGGCAACGTTAATTGGATTTTGAATGGGGTTGAGACCGCCTGTCCATGCAAAGGAAAAAGGAGCTTGACCGCCTGTAATGGTGGTGACAATAGTTGCATCACTAGCATTCGGACACGAAATATCAAACCCGTTGAAGTTGGAAGTAACCGAAGCACTTGCTGTCAAATTATTGGGTTGAGTCAATGTAATGCTATCTACTACGGAACAGCCGTTTGCATCTGTAACAGTAACATAATGCTTCCCCGAAGCTAGCCCGTTTGGATCTTCTGTTGTCAAATTATTATAACTCCAAAGGTAAGTGTAATTACCTGCACCTCCTGTTGCAGTTAGGTTTACAGCACCATCTGTCGCTCCTGGACACGAAACATTAAAACCATTATAATTTGAAGTAATGACAATTGAGGTTTGAATTGTATCTGGATTTGGTATGATAACCGTATCTGTTTGAACACAGCCGTATCCATCGGTTGCGGTAATAATATAAGTTCCTGCGGCTAATGCGTTCGGGTCTTCTACTGCTCCGATTCCGTTATTCCAACCAAAAACATAAGGCAACAAACCATTAGATAAAGTTAAATTAATACTTCCGTCAGATGCGCCAGGGCAAGAAATTGAGTCTGTTATAATGGTAGTAATTGCTAATTCGGCAGGTAAATTATTAAATTCGTAAGCTCCAATATCAACGGTATCTGTATAGATTCGGCTACTATCTTGATAGTCTAATGTAAAAGTTGTGGCATTAATAACTGCATTATTACCAGCATCTCTTAATGGCGAACAAGGAAAAAATTGAAAATTACCCGTAATAGTTGGTGCTGCTGCTGTTGCTAATGAATTAAATTGTGGATCTTGATTAAAAATGGTATTTGCATCGCAAGTAGAATTAATTCCTGGGCAGGTTGTTTCTTCTATTAAAGAATAATTGATAAATGGTGTCGCATCGCTATTACTAATTGAACTAATCGTAGTTGGAGTAGAATTGTCCCAAAATGCACAATTTGTAAAAATTGGACTACAATTTCCACCAAATCCACCAAAATTATAAATAGCACTTCCTTCTATGGTTGCTTCATTTCCACTGAAAGTACAGTTGATTATATTTCCATTAGCATTTCCGACCGCACTACCGTCATTATACAATGCGCCTCCTCTATCCGCTTTGTTACCAACAATCAAGGTGTTGACAATAGTCGGGTTAGAATTACCAACGGCAATTCCATAATTATAAATTGCACCACCATTGATAGCGGTATTTGCTGCAAAATAACAACCTTCGACAATTGGATTAGCTTGTCCAAAACCTTGTCCATCGTTATATAATGCGCCACCATCATCGGAGTAGTTAAAAGTAAACTGGGAGTTGAGAATACTCATGTTGGCATTTCCGCTTGTTCCACCATAATTAAAAATTCCGCCTCCGCTTCGCTCCGCAAAGTTATTAGTGAAATGACAATTTTGAACGATTGGCGTACTCGTATTTCCTGCACCTTCTCCATCATTATACAAGCCTCCTCCTATATAATCAGGAAAGGTAATCGCGTTCGCATTACCACTCTGAATAGTAAATCCATCTAAAATAGCCGTATTATCTACTTTGGTTGCTCGAACAACGTGGTAGCTATTTTCAGCATAATTTGTAAAATTTGGAGCATCGTTACCTGATAAATCACCTGATAATATTGTTAAATTATTCGCATAATCTCGCTCACTTCTGAGTGTTTCTGTTCCGATGAAACCGCCATAGAGAGCAACATCATTTTTTAAAGAAAAAGAAGAATCACGATTGGCGACATCTGGCGTATAAGTACCTTGTGCTACCCAAATTTCGCCCACAGTTGTATTATCAATTGCATCTTTTAAATTAGAATATGCCAATGCCCAAGTAGAACCATCGCAACCTACTAGACAGGCTGAATTTATATTGACTCTTATGATTTGCGCATTCAAGTTGAAAGCTGTGAAAAGTGTAAATATCAGTATATAAGTTATTTTTTTAATGCTCATGCTTATTGTTCGGTATTTTTTCTTTAAGTTTTCTTAACTTTTATTACAAATGTTACTATTCTTGTGGATAATTGTTTCAAAGTAGTGTCATCATTGTATCTTTGAACCATTAAACGACATTATATAGATATGATTACGTGTATAATCTATTGAGTGGATTATTTTTTTTTAAAAATAAAATAAGAAAATAATTCCTTTGATAAAAAATGTTTACACAGGATTTAGTGTGACTGGATAATTTAGAATAATATTTAAGGAAATGTACTTTTTTGGAGGAGCATTTTATTAAGAGGGTAGGAAATAAAAAGAACAAATAGAAATGAAAAAGATTAATACGGAAAGGATTGATGAGATAGCAGAAAAATTAAATGATTTTTCTTTGCAAGAATCAGAAGCTTTGTTAGATGAGTTTGCTAATGAGCAACCTGATTATTTTAAATATATCATGCGCGACGATTTTGAGTTATTGGGTGATGATGAGCATGAGTTGTTGCTATTTACATCAATGACTTTGTGGTTTATTATTAAATCTGAAAAAGGTAATTTAGAAGTAATTGATGCAGATACAATTGATGACTTGCAGGATGAAAATTGGTCAGCTATCGAAAATCTTCCACCATTAAAGGGACAGGAGTTTGATGATTATGTTGAACCAATTATTGGCCCTTATTCTCAAGATGAACTATTGTATTTCGTTTTGGATAGTTTTCAGGATGATGAAGAGGCTGAGTATTTTATTAATAAAGAAAGTAAAGTTCCGCTTTTTGTGGCTTTAAAATCGTTTGTTGATGCAGCGATTGCTTAAGTTTATTATTATAATGAATGAGTGAATAATAGAATAGGCTACCGCTATTTTACGCTTTTATAGCGATTAACAACGGTAGCCTATTCTATCATTCACTCATCCTATCATTCACTAATTAATTTTTACTAATTGGCTTATACTTAATCAAATCATTCATAATTGCCATCGTCTCGTCTAACTGAATATCTTTAACGATACCTTTGTGCCATTCTTCAATTCTAACTTTGAATTTTTCATTTTTCTTCATTTCTTTACCATCTGCTTTACAGTTAGTAACATGAAGACTAGGAATTTCTGCTCTAATTTTATCAAACTTCTTAGTTGTGCTTTCCATCTCGTCGCCAAGTTTTCTGAATTGCTCCAAGTTAAGTGAATAAGTGCTGGCAGCTCTTCTGTCTTTTAAAAACTTAGCATTCTCTTCTATCAAAGTAAAAGTAGGATTATTACTAACACGAGCAGTAGAT
>CAKZLT010000621.1 GCA_937127195.1 uncultured Saprospiraceae bacterium | reverse complement strand
GAGGCGCGAGCTTCCGCCAGTAACGACCGTAAAAGCGACAACGAAAACAACTAACAAGACCACTAATAAAAGCGAAACGCCAACAGCCAACCAATCGAAAGGAAACGATAAAGAGGAATATATAAGTAAATATAGACGCTTAGAAATCTATCTAAATGAAAGATATGATTTTAGGTATAATGACTTATCAAAAGAGGTGGAATATAAGCCTAAAGGCTCAAAAGCCTTTGATATTTTGAATGAAAACGACTTAATCCGAGAGGTTCTACTACATGGCTTCAAGGGCGTAAAAACTTATCTAGAGTTGTTAATGGGGTCTAGTTTCGTGGAAAAGTATGACCCAATTATTAACTATTGTAAAGAACTAGAGCCATGGACGGAAAGCGAAGGCGACCACATCACCAATTTAGCCAACTATGTAAAAGCCAAAGACCAACACTGGTTTAATAGTCAGTTTAAGAAAATGCTTGTTAGGACGCTTGCTTGTGGTTTAGGTTATATTCCATTCAATAAGCAATGTTTTTCTTTATATGGCTCTCAAAATGACGGTAAATCATCATTTATCCGCTTTTTGTGTCCGCCAGCTTTACAAGATTTTTATTCAGAAGATATTGATTTTCAGAGTAAAGACGGTTTGATTGCGCTTGCATCTAATTTTATTATCAACCTTGACGAATTGGATTCTCTCCAACGAAAAGAAATCACATCGGTTAAAAAATTCATGTCCACATCAAAAATAAAAGCGCGTCCGCCATTTGGTAAACGTGCCGTTCCTATGGTTAGGCGAGTTAGCTTTTTAGCAACTACCAACGAAGGCGAATTTTTGACCGATACAACGGGGAACGTCAGATGGTTAGTAATGGAAATAAAGGGCATTCAGCACGATAACGGAAAGAAAAACGGCTATAATAAAAACATAGATATAAACCGCGTTTGGGCGCAGGCTTACGGACTGTTAAAGAGTGGTTTTGATTTTAAAATGACTGTGGAAGAAATCCAACAATCAGAAATGAATAATAGAGGGCATCAAGTAAAAACTCGTGAAATGGAATTATTACAACAATATTGTTCAGTTTCAAAGATTAATGAAGGAGTATTTATGACTACAACCAATATAACCGAGTATCTGCAAAGTAAAACGGCAATTAAAATCAATCATTATAAAGTCGGGCCTGCATTGCGTTTTCTGAATTTCAAGCCAAAAAGCGGAAGGATTAACGGAAGTGTCAGAAAAGGCTATTATGTGACAAAAAATGATTAATCACTTTTTTTTTGATTTTTTTTGATTTTGCTAAAAAAAATATTTTTTGCCGTTTTTAGCAATTTACTTACTACATCCTTTATAACTCATTAACAATCAAAAAGTAAAGTGTAGTAAGTAATTTTAAGTTTACTTACTACAAGTTACTACACTTATTATAAGGTTCTGTCTTACAGTGGTTTAGATTAAAAAATGTAGTAAGTAGAAAAAAGTGCTACTTACTACAAAAAAATAAAATGTAGTAGGCTGCAAAAATTGTAGTAGGTAAATTTAAAAAATACTTACTACACTTAAAAAACTAACAATCAGTCAATTATGAGCAAAAAAAGCAATGTAGTAAGTGTAGTAACCACTTTTTACAAACTTTTTTTTTTTTGAAAAAAGAGCAAAAAAACATAAGAAAGGTTACTTTTTACAAAAATGAGATGTGACACATATTTTTAAACAAAAAAGGGCTGCATCCCCACGATGCAACCCAAATTAAACACTTCCGCAGATGCGGAAATAAACAAAATTTATCTTTATGAAAAATTTTAATCTTAGTACATCAAACGTATTTGATGAAAGATTTGAAAAATTTATCAAGTCGCGTAGAGCCGCGAAGCTAGAACAAAAGTTTAAAGATAGGACTTTTGACGAACGAACAAAAAAATTCGCGCTAGTAGCTTTGATATTGTCCGCAGGATGTACCCTATTTAGTGCGTTTTCGGCTCACTTCTATCTATTGAATGTATTCAACGCGCTAGGTTCTTTGACCATTTCCATCATTTTGACCACAATTGTCATTGGCTGCCTAGAATATGGAAAGCGCGACACCTTACCGCAATTCTTTAAAAATTGGTTTCAATACAAATCCTTCGATACGGTTAATTTTTCAATCTCATTTGCTTTGATGGCTTTGAGCGTCGGTAGTTCCTTTTTAGGTTCAAAACTAATACCGTCGCAGCTCGCGCCCAATCCTGCCTTAGTGAGTGCCGACAGTATCACGGAACACTATAACCAATTGAAGTTGGCAAATGAGCAGGAAACGACCGCATATTTTGAGGCAAACAACTGGAAAGGTCGCCTTGATGGAACTAGCCGACCAACTTACAATAAGTTATTGAATGAAAAAATAACTCTAGATAATGATTTGAAAATTGCCTTATCAGAAGCGAAAACCGACAATCAAACCATTATCACCAAACACCAACAGGAGTTGGCAAAACAAGGCGTTCAACTAGGTTACATTACATTGTTTAGTGAATGCCTTTTAATCCTGTTAATAGGTTTCCGAGAGTTGCGTGACTTTAGAGCCATTTCGGAGTTCGCCAACATTAAAAACTATGAAAGCGACAACGTAAAAACCGAAATTGTAAAAGCTACGAGTAGCGAAGACAAAAGTCGTAAGCACGAAAATAGTGAGGTAAGGAAACATAGTAAAAAACCAAGCGAACCCACTCAAAGCAGCACTGAGTTAAAAGACACTGGAATCAATGTAACCTTGTTAAAAGGAGTGGTACAATGTAAACATTGTAAAGTTGACTATGTAAAAAACCACCATAAACAAAAGTATTGTAACGAGACGTGCCGAAAGGAAGCCTATGAAATGCGGACGGGTAAGAAGCTGTATTTGTAGAAGATACTTTATAAAGTAACGTTTCTGCATCGTTTCTGCATCGTTTCTGCATCGTTTCTGCATCGTTTCTGCATCGTTTCTGCATCGTTTCTGCATCGTTTCACGATGTTGTTTGTACCTAAACGTTTGCGCCTCAACGAAGTAACCAAACGCAGTTTTTAACAAAATCAAAACTATGATTAAGCCATTATTTTTTTTAGGAAAAAAAGAAAATGAAGAATATAAGAATATTGCTATTTACTCTAATGTTAGGAGCGCAATTGACCATATCCATTTTTTAGGTGATAGCGAATTGAAAAACTATACACCAGAGAGAAGAAAAAGATACTATGAAATGTATCAAACATTTAAACCAATTAAAATATATATGCCTTTGCAGGTTTTTGAGGAAGATGATGTTTTTTATTTCCGTGATTGGAGAATAGTAAAAGTTTTTCTTTCTACTCAGTTTGATGATTTGAAAGATTATGGAATGCTGGAAAAATGGGAAGGTAGCTTTAAAGAGTTGGGTATATAGTTCAATACACTTTGCCTATACCCTAGACATTAGCTGCCAACCGTTGACGGTTGCGTGTACGGTCTCAACGACGGTAACGACGACGGTAAAAAGGAGGGTGTTTTATTACCAGGTGTATTGATTATCAATTATTTACGTTAAAGAACGAAGATTAAAGCATCAAATACCCTAAAAAAATCTCAAAAGCGTATCGACGAC
>CAKZLT010000620.1 GCA_937127195.1 uncultured Saprospiraceae bacterium | reverse complement strand
CGGTTATTTTTTAATCGACTACTTCCTTAAAAAAACTGTATGTAGCCCGCTACATTACGTTTTTTTAACTCGTATTCAATCAAAAATAACTCGCCAAATCACGAAGTTATTTTTTCTCCGTTACTAAAGTGAACTATTATTTTCGTTTGGTTACTTATTTTGAATTCCGCAATAACTTTCATAAAAAATATATAAATATGAAATATCAAAATCTACTAACAACATTTGAAAACGGCATTTTGACCATTGAAGTCAATCGTCCAAAAGCTTTAAACGCCCTTAATAAAGATACTTTTTCAGACTTAAAACAGCTTTTTGAAAAAGATGCTCACCAAATCGAAGGACTAAAAGGTATCATTATAACGGGTGCTGGCGAAAAATCATTCGTTGCTGGTGCTGATATTAGTGAATTTTCTAGCCTAGATACCAAAGACGCAATGGCGTTATCAAAGCGCGGTCAAGACATTTTTAAGCTTATCGAACGCTTTCCCAAAGTAGTTATCGCTGCTGTAAATGGTTATGCTCTTGGTGGTGGTTGCGAGTTGGCCTTAGCTTGTCACTTACGCATAGCTGGCGCAAAAGCTAAATTTGGAACGCCAGAAGTAACCCTTGGAATCGTTCCTGGGTATGGTGCAACACAACGCCTTATTCAATTGATTGGCAAAGGAAAAGCCTTTGAGTTAATGATGACTGCCGATATGATTGGCGCAGAAGAAGCGGTTCAATTAGGCTTGGCAAATCATGTCGTAGCACAAGGCGAAGAAGTAACAAAAGCCAAAGAACTCATCGAAAAAATTGCTAAAAAAGCTCCAGTAGCTATTTCTAAAATCATTGAACTGGTTGATGATTACTTTGACAAAACAAAAGACGGCTTCCAAAAAGAAGTAGAAGCATTCGGGTATTTAGCTGAAACAGAAGACTTCAAAGAAGGTGCAAGCGCATTCATGGAAAAACGAAAAGCCAATTTTCAAGGAAAGTAATAAAATGACAAAGCTAGAATGCTTCCACTATTACAATCGAATTAATAGATGGTAGCATTCTAGATTTTTCATTCATCATTCAAAAAGAACACAATGGAAGAAAATCGACAAAGCGAAGGAAGCGATAGAACACTCGATGTCATTAATCGGTATTATCCTGACCAAATAAAAACACTCGTTCAAGACGGCAATCTATTTGAATTTACTTGTGAAAATGGTGTTGCACTTCATTTGACCGCATTGACTCCAACCATGTTTAGACTCAGATATGCGCTAGAAGGACAGTTTATGCCTGATTTCTCGTACGCGATTGATGAAGCATTTCAACCAGAAATTCCTGAATTATATTTTCAAGAATTTGAAGAATATTATGCCATCGCGACTTTTGAAATGACTTGTCAGATTATGAAAGAAGGACTTTTAGTTAACTTCTTTGATAAAAATGGTCATGTAATCAGTGAAGATGAAGATGGTTTTTACCTTAGAGAAAGTTTATTGGAAGGTGTTTCTCATATCAAACTGACCAAAAAAGCACCCAAAGGCAAGATGTTTTTTGGTCTAGGAGATAAAGCTTCCGCCCTGAATTTACGTGGAAAAGCTTACGAAAATTGGTGTACTGATGCTTTTGGTTTTACTGACGAAACCGATCATTTGTATCGTGCCATTCCATTTTATCAAGCTTTACATGAAGGTCTCGGCTATGGTATTTTCTTGGATAATTCTTATAAAACACGTTTTTCTTTTGATAGAAAAGGAAACAAAGTAAGTAGCTTTTCGGCGAATGGAGGCGAAATGAATTACTATTTTATTTTTGGTCCAGAATTGACTTCGGTCACTAAGCAATACCTTAACTTGACTGGAAAACCAGAATTGCCGCCACTTTGGTCATTGGGGTTTCATCAATGTAAATGGAGTTACTATCCAGATAATAAAGTACGTGAAATCGCCAAAGAATTCAGAAAAAGGGAAATCCCGTGTGATGCAATTTATTTAGATATTGACTATATGGATGAATTTCGTTGCTTCACTTGGAATAACGACTTTTTTCCAACTCCTGCCAAACTCATCAAAGACCTCAAAGAAGATGGTTTTGATACAGTCGTTATGATTGACCCAGGTATCAAAGTCGATACAAATTATTGGGTGCATCAGGAAGGTATCAAAGGGAATCACTTCTGCCGACGAGATGATGGTATGTTGATGAAAGGTCCTGTTTGGCCTTCCGAATGTCACTTTCCCGATTTTACGAACCCTAAAACTAGAGATTGGTGGAGTACTTTATACAAAGAACTCGTTCAAGATATAGGCGTTAGTGGCTTTTGGAATGACATGAACGAACCTGCCATTTTTAAAATAAACTATAAAACATTCCCTGATAGCGTTCGACACAACTACGATGGGCATAATTGTAGTCACAAAAAGGCACATAATATCTATGGAATGCAAATGTCAAGAGCTTCTCTGGACGGAGTTAAAGCACTTCGACCAGAAAAACGCCCTTTTTTACTCACTAGAGCTACATTTTCGGGAGGGCAGCGATATGCAGCACTTTGGACAGGTGACAACCTCGCGACGTGGGAACACTTGCATATTGCGAATATTCAATCTCAACGAATGAGTATTTCGGGGTTTTCGTTTGTTGGTTCTGACATCGGTGGTTTTGCCGAAAATCCAACAGGTGAATTGTTTGTTCGTTGGTTACAATTAGGTGTTTTTCATCCACTGATGCGCGTTCATACTATGGGTAATCATCTAGATGGAGGTGCTCCGATTGACCCAATTGAAGTCGCAAAGATGGAAGCTAGTGGAGAAGTTCAAGACCAAGAACCATGGTCTTTTGGTGATGAATTTACACCTTTGGCAAAGAGAGCCATTGAGTTGCGTTATCAATTGCTACCTTATTTATATACTGCTTTCAGACAATATGTGGAAGATGGCGAACCTGTTTTGAAACCGCTTTCGTTCTATGACCAAAAAGATAGATTTGCAACAGAATTCGAAGAAGCTTTTATTTTTGGTAATCAAATTTTGGTTTGCCCTGTATCAAGTCCTGATACCAGAGCAAAGCAAGTTTATCTACCTAAAAATGATTGGTATGAATACTGGACAAACGAATTGTATGAAGGACAACAAGAAGTAAATGTTGCCGCACCTTTAGACAAGATTCCATTTTTTATACAAGCAGGAACGATTCTACCGATTGCACCTGTGATGCAGTTCACGAACGAACGCCCGATTGATATAATGACGTTAAATGTTTATTATAAAAAAGGGAAAACAGATAGCGAACTCTATCAAGATGCTGGCGATGGCTACGATTATACATCAGGTAATTATACTTTGCATTTATTAGAGTTAGATGCCACAGAGAAAACAGCAATTATCAAGCAAAATAAAGCTGGAAATTTAATTCCTAGTTACCAATTTCAGTTAAATTTTATTGGCTTTCCTTTCGAAATCACGAATTGTGAATTAGATGGAACAACCATAGCAGTTACAGAGAATAGCTGCACTGTAACTACTGATTTTAATACTTTAGTTATCCAATAAAACTTAGTAACTCATGTTCGGCAAAAGGTTATATTACAAAAAATTGCGTTACGTGAGTTATTAAGCAGAAGTAATTCGACTCGTGAAAATGATATTTTTGCTTTTGAAATCAACGAATAATTTGATGAAACTAATGCGAAATTGTATTTCTTAAATGGGCATATTATTAAAAGAATCGAACATGAAAACATATAAAATAGGCTTAGTCATTTTTTTAATAATATGCTCAAACATTACAGGGATTTCACAGCAAAACATCAAAACACTTGCTAGTCAAATCAAAAAAAACATATCAAAATTTGATGGCTATCCTTTCAAAGATGATACTTTTGATGCGGATTCATTGTCCTTAGTGATTGCTAATCAATTGGTTCGATTATTGAAAAAGGCAACTTTATCTGAAAAGGAATCTAAAGAAATAGGGCTTGAACTTTCCGTCAAAACAACTGACTCTTCTAATATTAGAATCTATAATTTTTGGTACACCTCTGGCGGTTCAAGGGCTTCCATAACACATCCCGTTATACAATGGACGAATAAAGAAGGGAAGTTATTTGCCTATAATTTTTCAAAATACGCGAATTGTGAATTTACCGAAATCAATCGTCTTTCGAGTTCTTCCAAAAGATTGTATCTATTGACAGGTCATGAACCTGGAAATGGTGCTTGTGTTCAAGGATTTATTTATACCATCCAAATCAAAGGTGGTTATTTAATTTTGGATTATCCTGCATTCGTTTCAGCACCGTATTTGGGCTTTTGTAATGTTCAAATTGATTTTGATAAAAAAAAGCAACAATTAGATTTGTCTTTTGATACTTATCGTGATATGTATTATCATACAGATGAAAAGAAATATTTGAAAAATAAAAAATCAATTCAAAAGCTAGATGCTTGGTTTACTCAAGACACGGCTACTCTTTCGGTGAAGCTAAAGTTCAATGGTAATCGTTTTCGGAAGGTTAATTATTTTCCGACGGTCCCGTTAGAGAAGTGCTTTGATGTGTGGAGCTTCTTTAACATGACAACAAGTCTCGTGTTCAAAGCTCAGTCATGTGTGTGCACGTGGTTCACCGTCTGCTTC
>CAKZLT010000619.1 GCA_937127195.1 uncultured Saprospiraceae bacterium | reverse complement strand
ATATAAAACTCTCTTCGGTTTATTTGGAGCTAAATATAGTGATAAAAACATGTTAAATGTTTTTAAGAAATACTTCAGAAATACTTTAATGGGAGATTGCGTAAAAAATACTTTAATAACATCTATTGATATAAATAATAGAGATATATTTTTATTTAAATCTTACATGGAAGATAAAAAGAATTATAAATTAACAGATGCTATAAGATGCTCTTCTGCTGCACCTACTTATTTTAAGCCTTATAATTTAATTAATGGTCGTGATTATCTTCATTATGGTCTTCGTTTTTGACATAATCCATTCCACATTCTGGACATTTCCCTTCTGCATCACTTCCACTTCCTTCGCAGTGCATTGGGCAGATATAAGCAGAGGTGTATTCTTTACCAGTTTTGTCCGTAGCATCTGCATCACTACTTGAAGTTCCATCATCGTGTCCTTCATGCTGTTCATGTCCTTCTCCATCATGGTCATGACTTCCACCACAAGAAGTAACAAAAAGTGTCATTGCGAATATCATCGCAAAAAATCCAAATTTTAAGAAATTCATTTTCATATTACATTTGATTTATTCTAAAAAATAATTGAAGTTGATTTAATAACTTCATGATTTAATTTTTCCTTCTTGGTCTCGAATAATAATCCTTGTGCGGCTATAATAAATAGCATTTGCTTTTTTTAATGTGTTGAGTGTAGTTGTAACGGTCTGTCTGGACACACCTAACAAATCAGCAATATCTTGGTGCGTAGTGACTATAGGAATGAGTATCTCATAACCTATTCTTATTCCTATTTTGGTAGCTAAGTCTTCTAAATAATCAATTATCAACGCTTCACGACTATCGTGAGATTTTTTATAAAATGTTCGATGCCAAAACTCACACTTGTCTTCTAAGCAGTTAAAAAACTCTTTACAGATACTATATTCGTCTTTAAGTCTATTTTCAAATTCACTAATTTCAATAGATTGTAATTCTAATGTATCGGTTAATGCTTCTGCATATTCGGTATATCTATCTCGCCCCAAAACACCATCAAATCCAAAGAAATCGTTCTGATACCAAATCGCTTTAGTACGTCTATAACCATCATCGTAATCATAGATTTTTACAGCACCTTTTTTAATAAAGAAAACTCTACTCGCAACACTATCTTTGGTGTAAATAGCAGCTCGTTTTCTATAAGAAAACTCATCAGCAGTTTGGAATAACTGAAAAAGTTTTGGATATAATTGATGATATTGGTTAAGCATAGCCTTTGATTTTTAATGATTTAATGACGATGACCTTGAGATGTTGTTGCTGATTTTTTAGAAGTTTCAATAGCCAAAGGCAATTCGCCTTTTACTATTCCACATTTCATCATCTTGTCTCCAAAGTATGGATTACGAATACCTTTTTTATCGCTAATCCAATCACCACCTTTATTATCAAAAGCCATTGGGCAATGCTGTTTGTATAATGCTTTCCCTTCTGTTCCAAATGCTTGAAGGCTATTTATTAAAGCATCTGACACGTATTGAAACTGCTTTCGTTGTGCCTCAATATCCTTTAATTCGCTGATTTTTTTACCATGTATTTCAAAGACCTTTAGTTGTTTCATCCAATATATATGAGCATCACCTTTTACCAAAGTCATATCTACTTTTTCTAATGTTTTGAGGAACACTAATACGGATTTTGTCGCTGCCATATCATTTGTTTGTACAAAAGCATCTTTCAAACTCAAATATTCATTCGCCAAAGTATTTAGTTGTTTCTTAAACTCTTTAGGTGTATTTACTTGATAATTAGGTATATCACTTGTCGGTTCTGTACCTTTTATTGCCACATTTTGGTTCATCATACTCGCTTGATTATTTAATTGTGCTGCTGCATCAATCGTAAATGCACCATTTGTAACCACTTCTTCACCTGCTTCTATACCGCTTTTTACTAAATAATTTTGTCCAACACCTTCGCCAATTTCGATTTCTCGAAACTTAAACGATGGAACATCAGTATTCGGAATTTTGATATAAACAACCGACCGAGTTCCTGTCCACATCACCGCAGATTTTGGAACAGTCAATTGAGCAGAAGAATTTATTCTTGCTTGCAATTTTCCTGTTACAAACATTTCAGGTTTCAATTTATTACCACGATTAACGATTTCGCCACGAAGCGAAGCCGTCCGAGTTTGCGCATTAATCGTTGGATTAATAAAAGTAATGCGAGTTGTAAAAGTGCGATTAGGTACAGCAGGTGTTGTAAATCTCACTCTATCGCCAACCGAAACATTTGCCAAATCTTCCTCATAAGCATCAAAAAGCACCCAAAGTTGGTTTAAATTCAATACATCAAAAAGCGATTGCCCTTGTCGAACATAGTCGCCAACTGATACTCGAATATTAGAAACAACACCAGCCGTTTCTGCAAAAAGCGTAAAAGTTTCTTGAATTTTTCCGCTTTGTTCCACTTGCGTTACAAGACTTTTCGGAATTTTCCAGTAGTATAATTTCTTACGAGCTGCATCTACCAAAGACGCATTTACATCTTTATATTTTAAGGCTTCTAATAATTCTTGTTGAGCAGCAATTAAATCAGGTGAATAGATTTCAGCTACCTTCTGACCTTGACTTACTCGCTCTCCTGTATAAGTAACATAGACTTTTTCAAGTCGCCCAGGCAAGTGCGTTACTTGACTTGCGGCTGTTCGTTCATCTGCTTGTATTTTTCCCGAAAGCGTCAATTCCTTTGCTGCCTTTCCTGTTTGTCCTAAGATTGTTGTTTGAATATTGGATAGCTTCACAGCTGCGTCTGTCATTTCCAAAACCGTTGGGTCGCTTGACGCATTTTCATCTAATGGTATCAAATCCATTCCACAAATCGGGCAATCGCCTTCTTCATTTTGTCGAATTTGTGGGTGCATGGAGCAAGTGTAGATGGTTTCGCCACTTGCATTTGTGCTTTCAACAAGGTTGTGTCCTTCATGATTATCACCATTTCCACCAAATAAAACATATCCTAATCCTAAACCGCCAACTAAGGCAATTAGGACAAATATTGATATTTTAATATTTTGATTTTTCATTAGCCTTTACTTTTTATTGGTAAATTAACTTTCACTTTATCCCATGCCACAGACATTTCGTTGTCATTGACTTCATAAGTTAGTGTTTCTACAGGTTCTTCCAACGTTTTGATTTTTGCGTTCACTCTAATAATATCTAAAGCTGCATCATAATCATCTGCCAAGTGTTGTTCATAATTTTCATTTAAAATCAAAGTCCATTCTTCTTTATTGGGAATAGTAAAAAATGCGTATTTCCCTTTTTTAACCACTTGTCCGTCAATTTCTACATCGGTAGAAAAATCAATAGAAGTCGCACTATGTGCACCTGTTACCCAAACATTGTCATAAGCTACTAATCCACCGAAAACAACTCGACCTCTTACACTTGGCGCAGAGTAATCAACATGAACATGGGTATCTCCAATATTTGCCATCGCTTGTGTTCTTGGACTTAATGATTTTTTCTTCGGCTTTTCAGCTTGTTCGGTGTGATGTTCGTGTTCAGTCTCAGAAATTTGCTCATTATTTGTGCTTTCTGCACATCCAAAAATCAAAAAAATAAATATTGTTAATCCTAAATAGTATAATTTCATCTTTCTTTGTTTTAAAAAATTAACCAAATCATTTTCGACGTTTTCGCCATTTTCTAATTGTATTTGAAGAGTAAAAAAACAAGGTCATACCAAGTATAATAGTTACTAATCCAACTACTGAAAATATCCTTAGAAGCCAATTGTTGAAATTATCACGCCCTTGATAATCCATTGTGTGCATCATCCATAAGAAGTCAAAATTTCGCCAAGATTGATGCCTTACTCTTTGAAAACCTCCATCAGCTATACTGATATAGGCTTTCACATTATCATTACCTTCATAGCTAATCACATAAGCAGGTAGTGGTCTTTCTCTATATTCATGATGTTTTCCTACTTCTTCAATGCGTTCTATTCTTTTTACTTTCAAATCATCAATCAAGTGCATTTGAGCAATGCCCAAAGCTTCTTTTTCTGTAATTCCTCCTCTGGTTTCACCTGTTTTAGCATCAATTAACTGTTCATCATTTATCCAAAAATGTGGTTGATGTTCAATAAATCGTAGTCGAATACGCTCAATTTGTAGTGTACTATCTTTAATATTTGCCAACAAATCACTTGAAATCGTCTGTGGCATCACTTCTTTATGAAACTGGTCACCATGAATATCATCCAAGTTTGTCCAACTAAAATACAAACCACCAATCGTCCACATCAAAAATTGAACTGCCGTAAATAAGCCCAAATAACGATGCGATTTTCTGACCCAGTAATGTACTGTCTTTTTCATTTTATTGCTTTAGTAGATTAGGCTTGCAAGGTCTTTGAGACCTCGCAAGTCCAATGAGTTACTATTGTCTAATTATTTTTTCAGTATAAACACCATCCTTCGTTTTGATAAAAACATGGTATATTCCGCTACTCCAACGTTGTGTATTGACCGTTTGAATAGTGGTATTCACTTCATTTTCATTGTGAATTATTCGTCCTAAAACATCTGTAATTTGAATTTTCTCTATCAAGTTAT
>CAKZLT010000618.1 GCA_937127195.1 uncultured Saprospiraceae bacterium | reverse complement strand
TACCTTGAAAATCCGTTAGAAGGCGATTCGATTGAATACCTTGTTGCATCAAATAGTTTTTTACATTGTTTGCTCGTTTCTTAGACAATTTTAAATTGACCGTAGGGTTACCCGATTTGTCGGTATAACCTGTAATTACAGCATTCAATTCTGGATGTAACAACATCAATGAAGCAATTTTTTGCAACTTATTTTCATACTCAATACCTACGGTTGATTTGCCTACATTGAAATAAACATTGGTTGTTTCGTAGCCTTTGATGACTTCTTTTACATCAATTGGTTTTGGACTCGGAACTGTTACAACCTTCGGAGTTGGTTTAGCTGGTTTATTTTTAAGTTCGCTTAACTCCTTAGCCAAAGCGTCTAATTGCTGTTGAAGTGCTTTTTCTGAATTGTTCTCTTCTTTTTTGACAGATTGCAATTGCTTTTCCAAAATAGCCAAACGTTCATTCAATTCATTAACTTCTGCCTTTTTTTCAGCCAAAGTAGCTATTTGTCTTTGCTCTAAAGCCTTAGCAATACTGTCAACTTTAGCTTCGATTATTTGCTTAGAAACGTTATCATTGATTATTGTTTTAGTTGAATTTTTAACGGTAACATCTTCAATAACCTTAACTTCTTCCTTTTTGACGGGAATGATTGTGGCTATTGTATCTTTTAAAATCGGTACAGAAACGTCAATATTCGGTGTATCAATCGAAATAGGAGCTAATTCTACTTTTTCTGTTTCGATAATTTTTTCATCTTTTTGCTCTTTCTCCTTTTTTTCAACTCTAGACGAATTGATGATGGTCAAAGGATTTCGTTTTGGACGCTTTGCTTTTTTTGCTTTTTCTTTTAGCTTTTCAACTTTTATTTCTAAGGCTTTTATCTTTGCTTCACTTTCTTTCTGATTAGCTTGCGCATTTTCATAAGCCTTTTTATAATTAGAATTAGACAAATCTAATTGCGTTTTTAAATACGCCATTTCTTTTGCCATTTCTTGAGTAGCTGCTGCAATTGCCTGATTTTCAGGTTTAGAAAACTCATCATTAGCCTGTACCGCAATACTATTATTATACTGCTCGTAGTTTTTGAAAAAGATTTGCATCGAATCTAATTGACTTCGCAAAGCAACAATCTCCGTTTTGTCTTGCTTATTTTGTGTTATCGCGGCATTATACTTTTGTTGTAATTGAGCTAACTCTAGCCTTGAAGTTTCGACTTCTGCCAGTAATTTAGTAGAAGTTGGAACTGGTGTTTTTATAAAAACGGTATCTGTTTTAGCTTTTGGAAGTTGAACAGTTTTAGGAGCTTCTTCTATTTCAACATCATCAACTTTGATAACCATCCCTTTCATATCTGCCGCATTAATAGTATCTAGCGTCAATGTAGGTTCTTTCATTGTCGGAAAGTTGATAGCTTTCTGAATAGAATCTACCGTTATCGTTTTTTCTACAACAACAGGATTTTGAACGATTTCCTTTTCGATTTCTTCAACTTCTTCTTCTGCTACCTTTTGGATAGTGTTAGGCGTATTTACAAGAATATCTTCGTCTTCAATGATTTTTAAACCATCATTTTGAAGAACCTTAGTTCTAACTATTGTGACTGTTGTATCAACTTTTCCATTTGTTTTTTTATCCAAAGAAGCATCTTTTGAAAAGAAAACAGGCGGTAAAAAAGACTTTGTTTTATAACCAAAATTATAATAAACACCTAAAGAAACGTAACTATAAATGTCTTTTAATCCGTCAGGATTTCCACGAAAAGCATCAGAGGAATTACTGGGGTTGCTGGCATAATTTTGAAAATTATCTGTTGAATTAGTAATATATTCTCCACTAACATCATCCAAATAATCAGTTAAAGTATAAACAGCTTGTGCTTCAAGATTGATATTCATTCGGTCACTAACTCTAAATTTTAAGCCAACTCCGACAGGAAAACTCAAAGTAGTTGTATTATATTCAACACCTTCCGTTTGAATATCTCGAAGATTGGTTTCAAAGTTTCCATCTTGTTCGATGATGTTTCCACCATTAGGAGGAACAGTCATTTCGGGAGAATCTCTAATCGTAAAATCTGACCAATAATAATACCTTTGGTCATTTGCATCCAATAAATCGGCATAAGGAGTAAAGTGAGTTATTCCAATTCCAAAATTAAAATAAGGAGAAATACGCGCTTTTGAACTGAACAAAACGCCATTGTCCGTATAATAATTGAAACTAAAAAAGGCATTAGAAATATCAGTCTGAACATTAAGTGAGCGATATGCTTCGGATGTCTGTTGAACTTCGCCAGCCCAATTGATACCTCGGTCATTTGCTTGAAAACGCCCTTGATTAACGGATAATCTCCAACCCCACGCTGGAGAAAAATTATTTTCGATATTGATGCCATAAGAGGCATGGTCTAAATGATTAGTCAAATCGAGCCATGGAGCTTGAATATTAACAATTTGAGTACTCAAATCACCATAATATGTCATAGCACCTCCAGTTGCACCGACGCGCCAACTATAATTATCTTGTTGTGAAAATGCCGTAGATGCGAACAAAAAGAGAAAGAAAAAGGAAAGAATATTTTTCATGGAAGAGGTTTTTTATAATTAAAAATGAATAATTGCCCCTTTTAGGAGAACTTAATAGTTATGCTTTTGTTATTCGTTTTTAAATAACAAAAGCATAATTATTAATTGATAATTATTAATTAAAAACCCTATTTGGCTAATTTTACAGAAATATTAAACTCTGCACTTAGCCCAATGAAAGGAGAAACGCTGACTTTATTAGTAGTAACATTTTCTAAAAATGTAGCTCCTGCATTTACACGAATAAAACGGTAAGCACGGTAGCCTAAGCCCGCATAAACAGGTACACCAAAGATAGGTCCAGTATATTCTACACTATTTTTACTCTCCAAATTGGTGATAAAAGCACCAACCGATAAAGAGGTTCTACTCCAAAAAATAGAACGACCACCTTCTTTTCCGAAAGGAATAGATAAGCCAATATAAGGAGCTGCACCATAGTTGATATCCGAAAGGTCGGGGCTAAATAATACGCCACCATAACCGATATTTAATGGTAAATAGTTTTGAACTTTTTCTGTTGGATAATCATCAATGTACTTATCATCAGCCAAAATATACAAATCATTATTGATATATTGTTCCAACTCTCTACTCAAAAGAGTCTGCAATTCACCAATAGTTTTATTTTTGAACTCTATGCGTAATGCTCTATCTTTCTTATCAGCCACGCCATCTTTGAGTTCTAAATTGTCCATTTGTTTCAACTTCATTTTGATAATATCCGAGAATTCCGAAAATTGAACAGCCGTACGTGTTCTGTAATTCGTCAAACCTGTCGTGACAATTTTATTCAAATCATTCAAGGTTTTCTTAACTCCATTGACCAATTCTAATTCTTTATCAGATACTTCAAAAGCTTGTTGAATATAAGCTGCTAATGTAGAATTAAGATTTTCTTCTAATTTCTTACGTTCTGCTTCCGACGTTTCACGGAAATACTGAATAAGAAAATCATATTCTTTACCTTCTCTTAGATTAAAATTAATAGGTAAATTGAAATTTAAACTTTGGCTATTCAAATCTCTTTTCCAAAAAGTTGAATAGATTGTTTCGCCATCAATTCCTTTTTTAGAAAAAATCTTAACATCGACGTAAGCTATATTACTATTGACAACGCCATTAATGATGAAGTTTTTGTTAGTAGGTAAAGGCTCATTTTCTCCAAAACATGATTTTTCATAATTCAAAATCATCGTTTTGTATTGGGCATTAGCAGTAAAAAATACAGCAAAAGTTAATACGAGTAAAAAATATTTTTTCATTTCCTATGGTTTAATTTAAAATTATTTTGATAATGATAATGTCTAATGAATGGAATATAAATAAATACTAGCCAAAATTGTAGTATTTATTTATATTTCATTCCTAAATTAGTCACTAAAAATAATGTAACAAATACATTTAATATATATCAGACTATGGATAGTAATTTAGTCACTTTTTTACAAAAAAATGGGAACTTTTATTTTTTATGAAAAAAGCCCCTTAGCAATCATTGAGGGGCTTCAACATGAATTCCTTAAAAAGAAACGCTAGCACCTAAGTTGAACCCAGAAACTTCCACGCCTTCTTTATCTAGAAGATTTACATATTCAGCATTTAGTGTCAGTTTTTTGTTGATTTTAAAATCAACACCGAAACCAAAGGATGTATCGGATTCAGCTTCCTCAATCGAAATACCACCGGCAGAGGCTTCAACTTCTCCTCTGCTATAACCTAGCAGAACATATGGATATATTTGTTCATTAACTGGTAAACCTGCTCTAAGATAAGCACCAAAAATGTAATTTAAATCTATGTCTACAATAGTGCCAGAAATATTAACTTCATCTCCAATAAGTCCAAGACCTAGCCTAGCCTCGACAGAAAAGTTATCATTTATAAATGCACCTAAGCGACCTGAAACCGCTAGCAAATCCGCGTCGACTGATGGCTCTTCATAGCCAATAACATTTATTCCTGCCCCTATGTAGCCTTTTCCTTTCTCCATTTCTGCTTGCGCAGTAAAAGCAGATGCAGATAGCAAGGTAATAAC
>CAKZLT010000617.1 GCA_937127195.1 uncultured Saprospiraceae bacterium | reverse complement strand
AACGGTTGTATTTGGTGAAGAAAACTACGGTGAAGGTTCTTCTCGTGAGCACGCAGCTATGGAGCCGCGCTTCATTGGTGTAAAAGCAGTTATCGTAAAATCATTTGCTCGTATCCACGAAACGAACTTGAAGAAACAAGGTATGCTTGGTTTGACTTTCGTTAATGTTGATGATTATGAGAAGATTCGTCAAGATGATAATATTGACATCTTAGGATTTGATACTTTCGCTCCGGGTAAAAACTTGGGTGTTCGTTTGAATCACGCAGATGGTACAAGTGAAGAGTTTGAAGTAGCACAGATTGATTGGGTAACGGCTGGTTCTGCTTTGAATAAGATTAGAGCGGATATTGCTAAGTAATTTATTATTTAGTTGTTTTTTCGTTTTTATAAAAATCCTTTACGGCATTGGCTGTGAAGGATTTTTTTATCTGTGGAGTATGTTTTATTTTTATCAGTATGATACAACCAAAATACATTTCTATTCTTAAAATGGTTATCGTTCAAGCCTTTGCACTTTTATTACTGCTAGAATTAACGAATAGTACTTGGCAAATAATGTTTATAGACTGCCTTGAAACGATTCAAGAAACACCTTATTCAGAAGGAGAAATGTTTTTAAATTTTCCAGAATGTTATAATAGAAATGGAGAGCATCTCGGCTATTGGAAATTGCAACCTATGAATATTCTCATTCCAGTTTTATTATTATTTTTTATTCATATCATTCTAAGTATTATAAGCGCTGTTCGAATAGGGTATAAATGGTATTGGTCTTTCTTATCGATTGGATTCTATATGATATTAATTAGAGTAATAGATTACTTCATAGATAGAACAAGTTTTTTTATAAAATTTTACTAACTCTTTTTGATAATGTAGCTTTAGCTGTTTACCTTAATATTGTTATTGCGATTAGTGGTGCACTCTTTTTATACTTTGGAAAACCAGTTATTAATTTTATAAAAGGAAAACCTATTTCTAATTTTGATAATGATACAAATGATATATTAGATGCTTAAATTAGTTAGAAACCACTTATGCAACCAACTCAACCGTTTATACCATTAAACAACCGCTTGTGAAAGCAAGCTATTTTATATTTAATTTTTTAGTGATTTTTATACTATTCATTTACTACTAAAAATCAAACCTGATGAAATCACTATTTACAATTTTAGCTATTTTATTGGTAACACAGGCTTCAGGGCAGCTTGATACAATTATCCAAAATTATAATAAAGAAACTCGTTCTACCCCAGAAGAAGTACTATTAAAACTTAGAATAGTTGATGATAAAAAGCAACTTCAAAAGAATTTAAAAATTTGGATAGTCTCAAAAAATGATGGGAAAACCTATCATGCCACCACCAACGAAAAGGGAAAAGCCTATTTTTTATTACCGAACGGACAATCTTATCATCTTAATTTTAAGGATGATGAAGCCTATAAAATCATCAAATTACCACCAACGCCTTATCTTATTAGGACTTCCACAGTGACTTATGTGACTCGAAAGACCTTTTTTAAAGAACGAATTAAAAATGATACCGTTTATCAAGAAATCCCGTTAGAACAATATGCCACTTCAAATCTAATTTTAGCTAAAGTACAATTGAAAAATTTCTCCAACGAACCACTTGCTGATGAAGTCATTACAATGTCAGTCAAGGGGACAAAAGAGGTTTTCGTTGCTACAACCGATAAGGCTGGAAAAGCGACTTGGATGCTTCCAAAAGGGAAAACTTATTTTTTTAATTTAAAATACTTTGAACGCATCGATAGTGTTCATTACGAGATAGACGATTACATCAATGTATCGAATATTGATTATCAGTATTTTGGTTCAAAAGCGATTGAGGAGAGAGAAAAGGAACGAGAAAGAGCATTGGCAGAGCGAGACTCTTTATACAAAATAGGTGAAGCTGCCATGATTAAAAGTACCGCTTCATGGGGCGAAAATGCACCTTTATTATACACAGGAAGTCGGACAAAAGCTTTGTTGGATGAAAAAGTTGAAAAAATAAGAGGAGAATTAGAAAAAGATGATACTTATTTTGAAAAGGTAGGGTATTCGTTTTGTGCTACGATGCACAGAATGAACAAAACAGGTGATTGGTTAAGAACGCTCATTGTGACTGATTTGACTGGAAGTATGACTCCTTATATGAATCAAGTATTGGTTTGGCACTCTTTGAATGCTATTGATAATGAAGATAATCAGTATTTGTTTTTTAATGATGGTCGGGTGCGTTATAGAAATGGAGCAAGAATTTCGGGTGGCGGCGGTTTATTTTTTACTGATAATAATGAGATTGGTAATGTGATTAATACAATGAATCAAACGAAGAATAATTACCATGGAGGTGATGGACCCGAAAATGATATTGAAGCATTAATGACTGCAATGGAACTCGGAGAAGGTTACGGAACGGTAATTTTGATAGCAGACAATTACAGCGCAATAAAGGACAAACGAAAAATGAGTGATTTAATCTCATTGGGGATGCCAATTAAAATCATTTTGGCAGGAAATAGTAGTTTTATCCATGAAGATTATTTAGAATTAGCTTATCGAACTAGAGGCTCTATTCATACACTCCATGAAGATGTTTCTAATTTAATGGATTTAAAAGATGGTAGAAGCATTCGGATTGGAGGTGAATATTATCGGGTAAATAGAGGGCGTTTTTTGAAAGAATAGCAATTAAAAGCATCTAAGGGTGTAGATTATTTATTGCCTACTCCCTAAATAGTGAGAAAGTTCGCTTAAATGTGGTCAGGTGAAGCCATTAAATTAATGAGTATTATTTAAAAAGATTAAAACCTTACAATTGGTTGAGGTCACAAAAAATAAATAAGGAAAAAGTTCAGCAATCTTTATTTTTTGAGCTTTAAAAACTTAACTAATGAATTTTTTTTGTGAAAAAGTATTTTTGTTTCAGTAAGTTATTGTTAGTTAGTGTTATATGTATGTGAAATAAATGCTTTTGTTGCTCACTGTAATAAAAGCATTTATTTTTTTGTGAAAAAGTAACTAAAATAAGAAATGTCAATCATTGTAGATAAAGTTAAGTTATTATTAAGTTGTGCTTATTGAGTAGTTTTTTTAGTCGTTTTGTATCTAAAGATTTGACAATCTATGATAGATTCTCTTACATTTGCACCGAATTATTAATTAGTTATCAACGAATTATCAATATCCATGTATCAGGAACTTTTAAATAAGAAGAAGAAAATATCTTTAATCGGTTTAGGTTATGTTGGTTTACCGATTGCATTAGAATTTGCAAAAGACTTTGACGTTATCGGTTTTGATATTAATGAAGCTAGAGTAGAAATGATGAAAAGAGGGGAAGACCCTTCTAAAGAATTGGATAGTTCTGCTTTTGAAAATAAAAATATTCTTTTTACATCAAATCTAGATGATTTAAAAGAAGCAAGTTTTCATATTGTAGCTGTACCTACAGATATTGATGAGCATAAAGTTCCTAACTTGAGACCTTTAAGAGGAGCTTCTGAAACAGTTGGTAAAGTACTTAAAAAGGGAGATATAGTTGTTTTTGAATCTACGGTATATCCAGGTTGTACAGAAGAAGATTGTCTGCCTATCTTAGAAGAAGTATCAGGATTGAAATTAGGAGATTTTCAATTAGGCTATTCACCTGAACGAATTGTACCAGGAGATAAAGTGAGAACTTTAACTAAGATTTTGAAGATTGTTTCGGGAAGTGATGAAGAAACGTTGGAAGCAGTAGCACAAGTTTACGACCACATTATTGAGGCAGGTGTTTATAAAGCATCTTCTATCAAAGTAGCAGAGGCAGCCAAAGTTATCGAAAATACTCAAAGAGATTTGAACATTTCATTAATGAACGAATTGTCTATTATCTTTGATAAAATGGGCATTGATACACAGGAAGTGATTGCTGCGGCAGGAACTAAATGGAACTTCTTAAAATTCTCTCCAGGATTAGTTGGTGGACACTGTATCGGCGTTGACCCATATTATCTTTTACACAAATCAAAAGAATTAGGCGTTGACCCACAAGTTATCGCAAGCGGAAGAAGAGTTAATGACGGAATGCCAGCTTATGTTGCAAAACGTCTAGTTCAGATGTTAATTCAAGACGGTAAATCACCTCAAAATTGTAAGGTTCTAATTATGGGAATGACCTTCAAAGAAGATGTTTCTGATATTAGAAATTCTAAAGTTGCAGATTTAATTAAAGAAATTGCAGGTTATTCTATTACTGTTGATGTCATAGATCCTCATGCCTCTCATGAAGAAGTCACACATGAATATAGTGTTACTATGACTAGTGAACCGACGGATAATTACGATGCAGTTGTAGTTTCTGTAGCTCACAAAGAGTATAAATCATTAAGTATGGATTATTTTAAATCAATTATGAATAATAATCCTATCTTATTTGACTTGAAAGCCGTTTTTCGTAAAGAAGTAGAAGGTATGAAAGTTTGGAGATTATAATAATATAATTAAAAAGAGTATAAAAGTTACTCAAAAAAATCATGATAGAAACATTAATATCTTCAAAGACCAGAGTTAAATTACTACTCAAATTTTTTTTGAATAGTAATACTACGGCTTATCTGAGAAGCTTGGAAAGTGAATTTGGGGAGTCTTCTAATTCTATCCGAGTGGAATTGAATAAGTTTGAAGATGCTGGAATGTTATCTTCTTCTGTAAAAGGTAATAAAAAAGTTTTCAAAGCGAATGTAGAACATCCTTTATTTAAAGAAATACATAGTATTATATTAAAGTATATAGGAATTGACCAAGTCGTTGAGAAAGTAATAGAACGTCTAGGTTCTGTCGAAAAAGTATATTTGGCAGGCAAATTTGCAAGAGGAATTGATAGTAAAATTATAGATTTAGTTTTTATTGGAGATGTAGATAAAAACTATTTGGTAGAGTTAGTTGAAAAAGTAGAAGAGGTTATCAGCCGAAAAATTAGGTATTTAGTATATCTAAATGAAGAGGATGACCGTATGGATTGGAATAGTTTTGACTCTAAACCACTTTTACTTTGGAGCAAATAATAAAAATACTCAAAGTATATTCTTAAGCAAACCTTGTATTAGTTCTATTATTTATAGAATTTGCTAAGAATTAAAAAATAATAGTCATGGGACAAATTCAAATGGTTGATTTAAAAGGGCAATATCTTCGAATGAAAGAAGAAATTGATGCTGCTGTAATTGATTGCATAAGTAGCACGGCTTATATTAATGGCCCTCAGGTTAAAAGCTTTCAAGCATCGCTTGAAGCATATTTGGATGTAAATCATGTTGTTCCTTGTGCTAATGGTACAGATGCTTTGCAAGTATCAATGATGGCAGTAGGGCTTAAACCAGGAGATGAAGTCATCGTTCCTGCTTTTACCTACGTTGCAACCGCAGAGGTCATTGCGTTACTTCGATTGAAGCCTATCATGGTTGATGTTGACCCTGATACTTATAATATAACAGCAGAAATTATTGAAAAAGCCATTACTCCTAATACAAAAGCAGTTGTTCCTGTTCACCTTTTTGGACAAACGGCAGACATGGAGTCTATTTTAAAAGTAGCTGAAAAGCATAATTTATATGTTTTTGAAGACACAGCGCAAGCAATAGGTTCTGTTTATACTTTCTCTGATGGCACTCAAAAAGCCGCTGGAACAATCGGACATATTGGTACAACTTCTTTCTTCCCTTCCAAAAATTTAGGTTGTTATGGAGATGGAGGTGCTATTTTTACGAATGATGATGATATAGCTACAAAGTTACGCTCCGTAGCCAATCACGGTCAAAGTAAAATACAATATCAACACGATGTAATTGGCTGTAACTCTCGATTAGATACCGTTCAAGCAGCGATATTAGATGTTAAATTAAAATATTTGGATAGCTACTCAGCAGCTAGAAATAAAGTAGCTGATGCTTATGATGCAGCATTCGCAGATATTGAAGGCTTACAAACACCAGTTAGAGCAGCTAATTCAACTCACGTTTTTCATCAATATACCATGAAGGTAAAGGATGGTAAGCGGGACGAATTACAAAAATACTTAGGTGAAAAAGGGATTGCAGCACGCGTTTATTATCCAATTCCATTGGATGAGCAGCCAGCTTTCAAAGAGCATGCTATTATTCCAACGCCTTTATTGGTGACTCAGCAGCTTTGTAAAGAAGTTCTATCACTTCCTATTCATACAGAAATGGATGAAGATACTCTAAATACTATTATCGAAGGAGTTCAATCTTTTTATAAATAGTTAGAATGGAAACGAAGCACTTCTTTAGTCATCCGACTGCAATTATTGATGAAGGATGTGAAATAGGGACAGGAACTAAAATTTGGCACTTTAGTCACATTATGCCTAATTGTAAATTGGGTGAAGCGTGTAATATTGGTCAAAACGTTGTCATTTCACCTAATGTAGTGTTGGGCAAAAATGTAAAAGTTCAGAATAATGTCTCTATTTATACAGGTGTGATTTGCGAAGATGATGTATTTTTAGGGCCTTCAATGGTTTTTACAAATGTAATTAATCCAAGAAGTGCCATTAATAGAAGAGGAGAATACTCGAAGACTATAGTTAAAAAAGGTGCAACAATAGGCGCAAATGCAACTATTGTTTGTGGAAATGATATTGGTGAATATGCTTTCATTGGAGCAGGTGCAGTCGTAACCAAATATGTTGCTCCTTATGCTCTAATCGTAGGGAATCCAGGTCAACAAATTGGCTGGATGAGTGAATATGGACACCGATTAAATTTTGATGAGAATAATCAAGCTACTTGTTTAGAGAGTGGCGATATTTATATTATTGAAAATGGAAAAGTGAGCAAGAGATAACCAGTATTATCTTCTCTTACTATTTAGTTTTTGTTTTTTTATAAAAAAAATAATAAATGGCAAACCGACAAGTAGCTCCTATTAATCAAATAGATAAAAAGGAAGAAAGATGGTTTGCCGTTTATACACAATATAAAAGGGAGAAGCTGGTCAAAAAAATGCTCGATCAAAAGGGGATTGAATGTTATTTGCCTATTAGGAAGGTCGTTAAAGAATGGAGTAAAAAGCGACGAACGATGGAGCTTCCGTTGATTAGTTGCTACATTTTTGTTAAAATTACATCAGAGGAATATGTACCTGTTTTAGAAACAGAGTATGTAATGAAGTTCCTAAGAATAGGCAAAGATTTAATAGCAATTCCTGATGATGAAATTATACTGATACAAAAAATACTTCAGGATAATCTTGATTTTGAGATAGAAGCTACTCAGAATTTTAAAGAAGGAGATATTGTTGAGGTCATAGAAGGGAATTTAAAAGGGACTAAAGGGCAATTAGTCGAGATTGAAGGTAAAAATAGGGTGTTAATTACCCTTGAACATATACAACATACTTTTAGAATAAGTATTGAAAAACAGTTATTGAAAAAGATAATGTAGTTTTTTATAAAAATGCGATTCTAATTTACTTAAGGATTAATCAAATCCATAGATGATTTGTCAATCAATTGAGTGTAACTATAAGTTACCATATTTAAGAAATATTCAATATTTGGAGATAGTCAGTTGCGACATATCATCGGCGAAGCCATATCAATCACAGAATCAACTCCATTAAAATGAATAAAACACCAGAACATATTTATCCCATTTTTGATAAGATTTTACAAACATCTGCCAAAGAAAAACTCCTCAATCAAAAAGGAAAAGTTTTTTGGGTAACAGGTCTATCAGGTTCTGGCAAAAGCACAATTGCGCAACATACTGAAGCATTATTACATTCTAAAGGCATTTTAACTCAAATCTTAGATGGTGATAATATTCGAGCTGGTCTAAATAATAATCTTTCATTTTCGGCAGAAGACAGAAAAGAAAACATTCGTAGAATAGCAGAAGTCGCCAAACTTTTTGCTAATTGCGGTATTGTTACAATTGCTTCATTTATTAGCCCGACAATCGAAATTCGCCAAATGGCAAAGTCAATTATTGGCGCGGATAAATTTTATGAAATTTTCATTAACACACCTTTAGCTGTTTGTGAAGAAAGAGATGTGAAAGGTTTATACAAAAAGGCAAGAGCTGGTGTAATTAAGAATTTTACAGGAATTGATGCTCCCTTTGAAGCTCCTTTAAAAGCTGACCTCGAAATAAAAACAGATAATATTAATATATCCGAATCTGCTAACCAATTATTTAATTTCATCAATAATGAACTATAATCTATCTTATCTAAGAGAATTAGAAGCAGAATCTATATTCATTCTAAGAGAAGTAGCGGCGCAATTTGAGCGTCCTGTACTTTTATTTTCAGGAGGAAAAGATTCTATTTTGATGACACATTTGGCTAGAAAAGCATTTTATCCAGCTAAAATCCCTTTTCCTTTATTGCACATTGATACTGGTCACAACTTCGATGAAACGATTGCCTATCGAGATGCTTTAGTCAAAGAACTAGGGGTAAAACTCACAGTTGGTTCTGTTCAAGAAGCAATTGACTCAGGCATGGTAACAGAAGAAAAAGGTTATAATGCTAGTCGAAATGGTTTACAAACGGCTGTTTTACTGGATGAATTAGAGAAAGGGAAATTTGATGCGGCAATGGGTGGCGCAAGGAGAGATGAAGAAAAAGCTAGAGCAAAAGAGCGTTTCTTTTCACATCGAGACGAGTTTGGACAATGGGATCCCAAAAATCAACGCCCAGAACTTTGGAGTTTATATAATGGTAAGAAACAGTTTGGAGAGCATTTCCGAATATTTCCGATAAGTAACTGGACAGAACTGGATGTTTGGCAATATTTAGCAATGGAAAAGGTAGAATTACCTTCTTTGTATTATGCGCATCGCCGAAATGTATTCAGAAGAGATGGAATGTTATTGGCAGAATCGGAGCACATTCAGCGTAAGCCAGAAGAAAAACTTTTTGAAACCATGATTCGTTGTCGAACCATTGGAGATATTACTTGTACTGGCGTTTGGGAGTCAGAAGCAGATGATTTGGATAAAATTATTCAAGAAGTTGCCACAACTCGAATGACAGAACGCGGAGGAAGAGCAGATGATAAACGCTCTGAAACGGCAATGGAAGACCGCAAGATTAAAGGTTATTTTTAATCAAGGTGTTCAGGTACTTAAATATAGATTTAGTGTAACTATTCAGCAGGTTTAAAAAACGATTAAATAGATAATTTAAAGGGCTACGAACAAAAGAGTCTCTGTTCTGAATGGTAACGATTTAGTAACATTTTTTTAGCTTTAAGAGAATACTGATGAGTATGAATCAAGAATTACTAAGGTTTACAACAGCAGGAAGTGTCGATGATGGTAAAAGTACCTTAATTGGGCGTTTGTTATATGATAGTAAATCAATTTTTGAAGACCAATACGATTTAATTAAAGACGTAAGTGAGCGTCGCGGAGAGGAAGGAGTTAATTTGGCTTTGCTCACAGATGGTCTAAAATCAGAACGTGAACAAGGTATTACAATTGATGTAGCTTACCGTTATTTTGCGACTCCTAAGCGCAAATTTATCATTGCAGATACACCAGGGCATATTCAATATACCCGAAATATGGTCACAGGAGCTTCTACTGCAAATGTTGCTTTGGTACTGATAGATGCGCGTCATGGCGTTGTAGAACAAACACGCCGTCATGCAATTATCGCCTCTTTATTACAAATACCACACTTAGTAGTGTGTATTAATAAAATGGATTTAGTTGATTTCTCGGAAGAAAGATACAATGAAATTCAAAAGGATTTTGAACAATTTGCAGCAAAACTAGACGTAAAAGACGTTCATTTTATTCCTATTTCTGCACTTTTGGGCGATAATGTGGTTAACCGTTCTAAAAATACAGGTTGGTATGAAGGGCCAACATTGATGTATTATTTGGAAAATGTCCATATCGCAAGTGATGATAATTTGATAGATGCTCGTTTTCCTGTTCAATATGTCATTCGACCTTATAATGATGAATATCACGATTATAGAGGTTATGCAGGAACAGTTGCAGGAGGATTATTCAAAAAAGGGGATGAAGTCATGCTTTTGCCATCAGGTTTTACAACTAAGATTGCAAAGATTGATAGTTTTGATGGCGAATTAAATGAAGCATTTCCGCCTCAATCAGTTACTCTTTTGATAGAAGACGATTATGATTTGAGTCGTGGAGATATGATTGTTCGAGTGAATAATCAGCCAAATATTTCACAAGATATAGAAGTGATGATGTGTTGGTTTGATACCTCAAAGCCTTTGAGAGAAAGAGGTAAATATACGATCAGACATACGACACAGGAGGCTAGATGTATTATAAAAGAGGTTAGATATAAGCTAGATATTAATTCGTTGCATCGTAACTTAGAAGATAGAACACTCAAAATGAATGATATTGGTCGAGTGGTTATCAGAACAACGAAGCCATTATTTACAGATGCTTATCGCCAAAATCGAATTACAGGTTCTATTATTTTGGTAGATGAAGGTTCTAATAATACGGTTGCAGCAGGAATGATTATTTAGAATAATATTATATCTAGCGTGTGTTCAGGTATTTAAAAGTATTATGAGCAATCATATTTGAGTAAATAATAGGATTTTAGATGAGATTAGTATTAGGCTATATTAAAAGGAAGTACCCTCAGTATTACTCGACTAGGACAATAAAATCCGTTACTTATAAAGTAAATAAATTTTCTACTGAGGTAGAACCGCTATCAATAAGAGTCCGAAAATTTTTGAGAGTTGCGCTTCTCCCTTTGGTACTTATTTTGACACTCAAAAAAACGAAAGGTAAAATAACAATAATAGATAATTTTATAAGTATTGATAAACATCAATTTAGATTAGACTTTATAAAATACTTTAATTCAGAATACAAAAATGAAGATTTTGTATTTCTTACTGGTAAGAAATACTTTTATAATTCATTAGGATTACAGAAATTAGTTAAGTGTTTTGTTGTTTGGTGGGATTTTTCGATAATGGCTTTGATGGCTATTTTTACAAAAAAAAGTAACTATAATAGAATACACTTTGATAATATAGCAAGTAATCTTATCAATTTAATATTGGTAGAACCAAAAAAAGTTTACCTATTTAATTTAGGTTCTCCGACAGCTTACCTTACCGCTTTATTTGGTCAAGTTGATTTTGATTTTTACATTTCCTCTTCTAATAGTGTGTTGTATTCAGCTAATAAATACGGGCATTTACCAGATGCAACATTACTTTTGTGCTGGAATTATCAATTAGAAGAATATAAGTCATATACCAATTTAGGTTGGGTAAAAGTAAAGGAAGCAATACTCTGGGGACCGGAAGAAATCTTAGAACATTCTCAAGTTAAACCCGAACCACATCAATATGATGTTGGTATTTATAGTAGAGGAGATTGGGCAAGAAAGAAAAATTTATCTAGGGTTAAAGATTTGGAAGCTTTAAGAAATTATGAGTACTCAAATGATTATTATCCTAAGAGTTTTCGAGAAATGGTTAAATTGTTGGGTGAAATGAAGCCTCAATTTACCATGAAAATCTATACACATCCACTAGAGCGAGATTTATATAATAAACATAATATCAAACCCGATTACTGGGATTTGGCAGAGAAATATAATATTGAAATAGATTTGAGTGAAGGAAATTCTATAGATAAATTATATGAATGCAAAATAGGAGTTGGTGGTGTTACTACCATTTTGATGGATAGATGGGGACACGAGTTAGAAGGATTTATGGCTTATAATAAAGAGCTAGACGAAAAATATTGTGTTCCTAAGCATCTAGGTAAGTATGGAAAAAGCTTTTTTAATAATATAAAAGAGCTAGAAAACCTTCTGATTCAAAGTGTTAATAAATAGAACAGGCTATAATATATGTTAGACTTAACAGGAAAATCAATTTTAATAACAGGTGGAACAGGTTCTTTGGGAAAAGCGTTGACAAAACGAATTTTTGCGGAGTTTCCTAAAGTAAAACGTTTAGTTATTTTTTCTCGTGATGAGCAGAAGCAATTTCAAATGGCTCAGGATTATCCTAATGCTAAATATCCTAATATTAGGTTTTTTATTGGAAATGTTAGAGATAAGGAGCGATTGGTAAGAGCAATGAGAGGAATTGATTATGTGATTCATGCGGCAGCGATGAAGCATGTTCACTTAGCAGAGTACAATCCTTCCGAATGTATCAAAACTAATGTTGGCGGTGCTGAAAATGTAATTCATGCCTGTCTTGAAACAGGTGTAGAACGCGTTGTGGCACTTTCTACGGATAAAGCCTGCGCACCAATTAACTTATATGGTGCTACAAAACTGACTTCTGATAAGCTCTTTGTCGCTGCAAATAATATAAAAGGAGGAAATCCAATCAAATTCTCTGTGGTAAGGTATGGTAATGTAATGGGGTCGAATGGCTCGGTTATTCCTTTTTTTATAAAAAAGAGAAAGGAAGGTTTTTTACCAATTACAAACGCTGATATGACACGTTTTAACATCTCTTTGGATGGAGGCGTTGATATGGTTTTTCATGCGTTAGGTCATGCTTGGGGAGGAGAAATTTTTGTTCCTAAAATATCTTCCTACAAAATAACAGATGTAGCAACCGCAATTGCACCAAATACACCACAAAAAATAGTCGGAATTCGTCCAGGAGAGAAGATACATGAAGAAATGATTACGGTATCAGATGCCTTTAATACTTATGACTTAGGGAAATACTATACTATTTTGCCAACTGTTCCTAGTTGGAATTTGGATAGTTATATGAAAACATTCAATGCTCAAAAAGTAAGTGAAAATTTTAGCTACAATTCAGGTACAAATACCGAATGGGCAGAAGTTGAGGAATTACGAGAATTGATTTTAGAGCATGTGGACGCTACTTTTGAAGTAGGCAATTTTTAATAAAAATGAGAAAAGCAATTCCATACGGTCGTCAGAATATTACAGCAGAAGACATTCAAGCGGTAACAGAAGTGTTGCAGCATGATTATCTAACTACGGGACCAAAGGTGAATGAGTTTGAAACAAAATTCGCTGAATACATCGGTAGTAAATATGCTGTGGCAGTAGCAAACGGAACAGCAGCCTTGCACTTGTGTGCTATGGCTTTGGGAGTCAATGAAAGTAGTAAAGTCATTACGACTCCAATTACTTTTTCTGCTTCTGCTAACTGCGTTAGATATTGTGGTGGACAAGTGGAATTTTCGGATATAGATAGAGAAACAATAACATTAGATATTAATAAGCTTCGTGAAAAACTAGAAGCTGTACCAAAAGGAACTTATGAAGGAATTATCCCAGTTGATTTTGCTGGTTATCCAGTAAACATGGAGGCTTTCAAAACTTTGGCTGATGAATATGGTCTTTGGATAATTGAAGATGCTTGTCATGCACCTGGTGGTTGGTTTACAGATAGTAAAGGAGAAAAACAGCATTGTGGAAATGGCAATTTTGCGGACTTAGCCATATTTTCATTTCATCCTGTCAAGCATATTGCTTGTGGTGAAGGCGGAATGATTACCACGAATGATGAAGCACTTTATAAGAAGCTTTTACAATTGCGAAGTCATGGTATGGTTTATCAAGGTGATGATAAATTAGTCGAAAATCATGGTCGTTGGTATATGGAACTACAAGAGTTAGGTTACAATTATCGTATTCCTGATATTTTGTGTGCTTTGGGAATTTCACAATTAGCGAAAGCTGAAAAGGGCTTGAAACGTCGAAGAGCAATTGCCAAAAAGTATGATGAAATTTTTGAAAATACAAACGTAAGAACACACGTTCCAGAAGTAACAGTTGGACACGCTTACCACCTTTATGTGATAGAAGTAAGTAATCGTAAAGAATTATATGACGCATTGAGAGAACAAAAAATCTATGCTCAAATTCATTACGTTCCAGTTCATACAATGCCTTATTATAAGGCTTTAGGTAACCAAAAAGGCGATATGCCGTTATCGGAAGATTATTATGAAGGCTGTATTAGTTTGCCGATGTACCCAACCTTGACAGACGAAGAACAAGATTTTGTTATTGAGCAAGTTTTAAAACATTCTAAATAAAACCTAATGAAATTATCAGAACAGGAAAAATTCTGGTCAGGAGAATTTGGACGAGCATATACGGAAAGAAATACTCATGATGTAGAAAATTTTGCTAAAGTCTCTAAAGAATTATGGGGAAAGAGCAAGCTAGAGATGAATGAAATCTCTTTAGCTCCAGTGAGTAAAGATAGTAAGATATTAGAAGTAGGTTGTAATACAGGAATGCAGTTGAGAGGATTGCAGGAAATGGGTTTCGAGTATCTTTATGGTATTGAAATTCAGAAATATGCAGTAGAAAGAGCAAAGGATTTTACTAAAAACGTTAGTATTATTCAAGCAAGTGGATTTGATTTACCTTTCAAAGATGGATATTTTGACCTAGTATATACTAATGGTGTTTTGATACATATTGCTCCTGCTGATTTGCCAAAAATCATGGATGAGATGTATCGCTGCTCTTCAAAATACATCTGGGGCTGGGAATATTTTTCAGAAGAAGTAACAAATATTAACTATAGAGGCAATGAAGGTTTTCTTTGGAAAGCTAACTATGCTCAGTTGTTTTTGGATAGATTTCCAGATTTGAAATTGGTTTCTTACCAAGATTATCCTTATTTGACGGCTAACGAAAAAGGTAATACAGATAGAATGTATTTATTAGAAAAGGCATGAAAAAAATAGCAATTATACCAGCTCGCGGAGGAAGCAAACGAATTCCTAGAAAGAATATAAAGTCTTTTTTAGGAAAACCAATCATTGCATATAGTATTGAGGCGGCTTTGTCATCTAACCTTTTTGACGAAGTGATGGTTTCTACTGAAGATGAAGAAATTGCTGTTGTTGCTAGAAAGTATGGTGCTAAAGTTCCTTTTGTTAGAAGTGAAAAAAATTCGGATGACTTTACAGGAACGGGAGACGTTTGCTTTGAAGTTTTGAATGCTTATAAAACAAAAGGCATTTCATTTGATTTGGCTTGTTGTATTTATGCAACTGCTCCATTAATCCACAAAGATAGGTTGTCAGAAGCATTGGATTTATTAGTTAATAATAAAGCATTTGATGTAACTCTTCCTGCGGGGAGGTTTAGTTCGCCGATTTTACGTTCTTACAAAATGGACGAAACAGGCGGTATCGGAATGCATTTTCCTCAATATGAAAAAAGTAGGTCGCAAGATTTACCAGAAGCATATTTTGATGCTGGGCAATTTTATTGGTTTCATACTTCAAATATGGAATCGTTAGCCAATAAAAACATTTTTGGTAAAAATAAAGGCGCAGTAATCCTAGAAGATTATGAAGTGCAAGATATAGATGAAATATCTGATTGGGATATGGCAGAATTGAAGTTTTCGTATCTCGAAAAAATCAAAAGCATTTGATGAAAAATAAAACTCAAACCAAAGCATTGATGCCTTATGCAATAGCAGTAGGCGAAAGGATGGCGAATGAATACCTTTTAAAAGGGGATTATTTTCCAAAAACGTCATGGGGCTGTGAAGGTCAGATTTATCCATCACAGATGGGCGTGGCTTTGCTTGAATTATATAAAACAGAAAAAAATCAATTATTCTTAGATGGCGTAAAAGCGGTCATAGAATCAAATATAAGAAAACAACTTCCGAGTGGTGGATGGGCATTAATGCTTGGTGCAACTGGTAATGGAACAAAATTTGAAGTTACGCCGCACTTAGTTCAACTCACTGCTGACATTGAAGATTTGCCTCCGACCGTTACCGCATTGCGATTAATGGCGGATTATAGACTTTTTACAGGTGATGCGAGTTATGATGTAGCTATGAAAAAAGGCTATGAATACTTGGTTAAATTTTGGAATGAAGAAGAAGGGGCTTTTGATGAAATGCTAGTAGGTGAAGCATTAAAACTCCGAGCAAAACCAAAAGATTACCATATTTATTCCTATCAATGTATCTTTTCTTTATCAAAAATATATCCTGAGGCAAAGCAATATGTTGCGCCGCTTTATGAATCGGCTAAGGAAGTTTTTGAAGAAATGAATCCATTCACTTATCCGCTTCTTCATGCAATGTATGCCGCATTGATTATCGAAACGGAAGGAAAAAGTGATTATGTAACTGAAAAAGTCAAAAAAAGAGTTGCAGAAGATATTACATTCAAATCGCATTTTCTTATCAAAGAAGCTCCTGGAGCTTTAGGTCATCATGACGGATTACGAGGCATTCACTTAGATGAAGGTCATATCAGAAATTCAGTTGGTGCAGCTTTGGCGATGAGATTTTATGATGAACATGTAGAAGCAGGCACATTTACAAACTCTGATTTTTATCGAGATGTTACTAATTGGATAATTAGTATGTATGATGGAAATGGTTTGTTTTATGAATTTGTAGATATTAAATCTGGAGAAAGAATGGGCGTTGGTACTCCGAGTCAGTTTTTATCTGTTTTTTGGATTTTAGGCATTTTTTAAATGATTTTATAATATGACAAAAATTACTCATCGAAAGGCAAACGAAGAAGATGTCATGTTATATTTCAATTGGGCAAATGATGTGGCTGTTCGTCAGAATGCCATTTCTACCGAGCCTATTTTACTAGAAAATCATCAAAAATGGTTCTTTAGTCGCCTTGAACGACTTTCTACATCAATGTATATTTTTGAAAAAGAAAACACTGCATTTGGTCAAGTTCGGTTCGATATAGAAGGCGATTCAGCTATTATAGATTATTCTATTGATAAAAAATATAGAGGTCAAGGACTGGGAAGTAAGATTTTGGAACTTGCAATTGATATTTTTAAAAAAGAATTCACAGGAGATTATAAAAATATAACGGGAACAGTCAAGGAAAGTAATATTCCTTCTGCTAAAGTTTTTGAAAGGCTGGATTTTGAATTAAAAGCGCGTCAAACAATTAAAGGCGAAGTGTATAAAATATTTGTTCTTACTAAGACCAAGAAAATATAAGAAATGAGTCGTAAAACAATCAATGTAAATGGATTTGAAGTAGGAGGAAAAAAATCTTTCCTTATTGCTGATATAGGTTCTAACCATAAGCAGGATTTGGCTTTGGCAAAAGAATCTATCGACGCAGCAGCAGAAGCAGGAGCGGATGCTATTAAGTTTCAGTCTATTCAATTGGATGATTTATACTATAAACCCGATGCGACAACAGCGGCTTTTATCAAAAAATTAGAGTTTCCGGAAGAGTGGCACGGGATATTGAATGAGTATTGTAAAGAAAGAAATATCTTGTTTTTTTCATCTCCTACTTATTCACGTGCGGTTGATTTACTGGAAGAAATAGACGTTCCATTATATAAATTGGCTTCTGCTCAAATAGGAACTTTTCCACAAGTAGTCGAAAAAGTAGCCCAATTAAACAAACCAACCATATTTTCAACAGGAATTTCTACTTATGAAGAAATTATAAAGGCAGTCAGAATTTTTCAAAAATTTGACAATGATAAATTTATGATATTACATTGTAATAGCATTTATCCTGTGCCTCCTGAGCGTGTGAATATGAACTTGATGCAAACGTATCAACAGATGTTTGGAAATCCAACAGGTTTTTCTGACCATTCTGTTGGCATACATATCCCGACAGCGGCAGTTGTTATGGGCGCATCTATCATTGAAAAACACTTTACTTTAGATAGAAATTTGGATACGCCAGATAGTAATGAATTTGCGGCTGATCCAGCGGAATTCAAAAAATTGGTGACTAATATTCGAGATGTAGAAGCTGCAATTAGTGGTAATACTAATCGATTAGACATTCAAGACGAAGAAGTAAAATTCAAAAACAGCATACTTTATAGATTAGTTGCTACTGAAAATATTCAGAAAGGAGCTTTGATTACAAAGGATAAAGTTGTTTTTAGAAGAGATGAAAAAGGAATTGATTGTAGAGATTTTTATCAATCTAAAACCACTTTTACAGCTAATAGAGACATTGCAAAAGGAATGTTAATCGAGAAAAATATGCTAGCATAAACGCTGGTGTCAACCATAATTCATTAGGATGAAGAAAAAAATTTTAGTTATTGGAGCAGGTTGGGAACAAGCTGCTTTGATTCAAGAAGCCAAAAAACAAGGACACGAAATTATTGCAACTCATCCTGCAATGACGCCCGAAGGACTTGAATTGGCAGATGTTTTTTTTGTAAGAGACAGCAGAGACATCGAAGCGCATCTTCAAATTGCTAAAACCTATAAGGTCGATGCCGTTCTAACGGATAATTGCGATTATTCTTTTCAAACAGCATCATTCGTCACTAAAGCATTAGGGCTACCTTTTGCGGCTATTCAATCCGCAAAGTATTCTAACAATAAATACGCTCAACGAGTCGCTTGTGCAAAAGGAGAAGTAACACAACCTGAATTTTATTTAGTTGAAAATATAGAAGAAGTAACAGCAGCGGCAAATCAATTAGCGTATCCGTTAATTATGAAACCAGTAGATAGTCGCGGTACTTTTGGTGTAACGATTGTCAAAAATGCAGAAGGATTACAAAATGCTTTTTTTGATGCGATGATTAACTCTCCTTCACGTCGAGTGATTTGTGAGAAATTCATCAAGGGAACACTAGTAACAGTCGATGGATTTTGTTTTAAAAATGGTCATCAAGCCTTGACAGTTGCTTCTCGCGTTTTTATTGAAGGTGTAAAACCTGTAACTAAAGAAATTATTTATCCTGCTCAATTTGATGATAGTGTCAATGAGGCATTATTAAAAAATCATAATAAAGTAGTCAAAGCTTTAGATTATCAATACGGGCATACTCACGGAGAATATATTTTGACGGATAAAAATGAAATGTACTTGGTCGAATGCGCGAATAGAGGAGGCGGTGTTTATACATCATCGACAATTGTTCCTCAATTGACAGGAATTAATCTCAACGAAATCTTAGTCAATCAATCATTAGGACAAGATGATTACATGGTTTCAGCTAGTGAAAAAGGTTATATGACTAAGTCGATTATATTGACATTTTTGGATTTTGAAGTTGGAAAAGTCATCAAGAGTTTAAATGTAAAAGCATTAGAAGCCTTAGATTATGTATTGCATTATAGAAGTGTTTTTGATGAAAAAGACATGGTAGAATCTGTTCAAGATTGCGCGACACGACACTCAATGTTGGTTCTTGAAGGTAAAGACGCTTCAACGGCTTACCTGAATTTAGAAGATTTTAAATCAAAAATGAACGTAGAATATTACGACTTATGATAAATATTATTGAAAATACGTTAAGAGATGGTTCTTATGTAGTTGACTTTCAGTTCAATGAAACACATACTAAAGATGTATGTCAAGGGTTAGACCAGTTAGGTTTTCAATATATTGAAGTCGGACACGGTCTCGGTCTTGGTGCTTGGAATCAAAAAAAATGCGGTCTTTCGGCAGAAAATGATCACACTTATATCACAGCAGCCAAAGAAGCTGCTCCAAATGCTAATATTGTTGCCTTTTTCATTGTAGGCATAGGTAGCGAAGACGATATAAGAGCGGCAAAGGATAGCGGTTTAGATTTTTTAAGAATAGGAACAAACATTCATACCTTCAAAAATACGCTGCCTTACGTCAAATTAGCCAAAGAATTAGGATTGACAGTAGCTGTTAATCTAATGAAAAGCTACGCAGTCAAGCCTTATGAATATAGTAAAATAGTACAAGAAATAGATAGCTGGAATTTGGCAGATGCCATTTATTTAGTTGATTCGGCAGGCTGTATGTTTCCGCACGAAGTCCACGAATACATTGACAGAGCTACCCAAAATGTAACTACACCAATGGGATTTCATGGACATAATAACCTTTCGTTGGGTGCTGCAAACTCGATACAAGCCATCAAATCTGGTGCGCGTTTCGTAGATACTTGCATTCGCGGAATGGGAAGAAGCGCAGGAAACGCACAAACTGAAATTGTTATTTATTTATTATCTCGATTGGGGATTGATTTGGGGATTGATTTATATAAATTATACGAAATGGCAGATAACGTCGTTCTGCCCCTAATGCCACGATTACAAGGATTGAGCAGTGAAGAAGTTCATATCGGAGTGAGTAAATTCCATTCTTCATTTATGCCTTTCGTGAATGAAGCCGTTGAGAAATTTGGTGTTGATAAAAAGGTTTTAATTAAAAATGTCTCTGATATCAATTGCTTAAATCCAACGTTAGAGCTTTTTAATGAAGTAGCTAAAAGCATTTCTAAAAAATAATCAGTTCTTTAAAAATTTTCATAAGAATATAATTTTTCGTAGAAAAAACATTTAGCCGTGCGCTGTCAGCCGTTTGCCGTGCGCCGATTTTGGAAACTTCCGCAGTTTTTATTAAAAAATAAAAAGTCAAAGTCAAACAATATGGACGCAGTTTTAAAAAATATATCTACTAATATGATTGAAAGGTATTCTAACCGATACAAAAAATTAGGTAGAAATATAAAAACGTTAGGCTGGGGAAGTGTTGAACAACAGTTATACAGATTTGAGCAAACGCTTCAGACAGGAGTTGACTTTAGTGATAAAAGAATATTGGACATAGGCTGTGGTTTTGGTGATTATTACGATTATATAACAGCTCAAAGAAAGATTGAAATTCAATCTTATCAAGGTTATGATTTGAATGATGACTTAATCAATGCAGCTCAACAAGAATATATAAATGACTCTAAATCTGCATTTCAAGTATCTAATATTTTAGAAAAAAAGGTTGAAGAACCTGTTGCAGATATTGGAGTGATGTTAGGTGTTTTGAATTTGAATTTCAAAGAAGAATACGATAATTACGCGTATTCAAAAAAGATTATCACCAACGCATTTTCTTTAGTTAAAGATTATTTGATAGTTGATTTTTTGAGTACAAATTTAGATTCGTCTTATCCAAAAGAGGACTTTATTTTTTATCATAATCCCGCCCAAATGTTAGAATTTGCTTTTTCATTAAGTGAAAATGTCTCATTAAAGCATGATTATGCATCTATTCCGCAGAAAGAATTTATGCTAATTATTAAAAAGTAATTGTTCTGTTTTTATAGCAAGTACTTAATGATTTGAAAATGAAAATTTTTGATTTCAATATACACCTTCCTTTCGTTCAAGACGAAGATGTAAACAAGGTCATTCATAACGATATGAACCTTAATGCAGAAGGAATTGTCAAAGGATTTAAGGTACATCAACCGAAATTTGAGACATTAGAAGGCGCGAATTTTCTTTTGTTCAATTTAGATTTATTTTCAGAATCTATTGAAGAATTTAATACTATATCGTCCAAAAATCTTAGTTATACGTCGATTACAGCGTTAGTAGATTTTAGACGATATGATTTATTAGAATACCTAGAGCGAGTAAAAGCTCAAGGCGTTCGGGCAATAATGGTTAATTCTTATTTGCAACAAATTTCTGAATCAGACTTCTTGAATGTTGCTAAAGTATTCAAATTTGCAGAAGAAAATGATTTGATTATCTGTATTGATGGAAGTTATGGAACTTCCAAAATGTACAGTTATGATAATTTAAAATTGGCTTGTTTTGCTGCTGATATTACCTCAAAAGTACCTATTATGATTATTCATAGTGGTGGACTTCGAATAAAAGAAGCCATGTTGTTGGCATTCGATAAGCCGAATGTATATTTAGATACATCATTTTCATTGCCGTTTTATTTGACTTCTTCATTAGAGCAAGATTATGCTTTTGCTTACAAAAAAATTGGTGCAAATAGAGTAGTTTATGGTTCAGATATTCCTTATTTGAATTCAGAAACAGCAATAGCAGCACATCTTGATTTTTTTAAGAAATACCGTTTTTCTGATAAAGAAATTGAAGACATCATGTTTAATAGCGCAATAAATTTACTTTTTTGAAAAAAGAAATAGCTATAAAAATTCTTATTCTAACAGAAGCAGGTGACAAAATTGGCTTTGGGCATTATACAAGATGTTCTGCCATTCAGGAAAGCCTCAAAGAAGCAGGTCATACTTGTTTGATGTTACTCAATCTAAAAGGCAAACACGCTTTAAAGTTTGAAGGTGCTTCGTTAGATTGGCAAAATAATAAGTCAGATTTAGTTGAATATAAAGAACAAGGATTTTCTCATATTTTGGTAGATTCTTATCTAACCAATTTAGAAAATTACACTTGGCTTCAAGATACATTTGAGAAGATTTTTATCATTGATGATTATAATAGAATAGTATATAATGGCGGAATATTGATTAACCCGAATGTTTTTGCAACCGATATTGATTATTCAAATCAAACTAAAGTTGCTGCTATTCATGGTGGAAAAGATTACGTTATTTTGAGAGATATTTTTAGAAATGGAAACGCTTCTGATGTCAAAGAAGAAGTTCAAAATATTGTTATTACAGTTGGAGGAAGCGATTACAGAAATTTAATTCCTCAAATTGTTCCTATTGTTCAAAAGGAGTTAGAGCATTGCCAAATTTCGGTGATTGCTGGAAACCCTATTTTACAAAAAAAATTACAAAACGAATTTCCAACCGTAAAAATATTAGGTTTACTCTCAGCAGAAGAAATGCATGATGTTTTTCAAAATGGAGATGTTATCATTTCAGCTTGTGGTCAAACTTTGCACGAATTAGCAAGTATAGGTAAACCCGCGATTGGTATCTGTTTGGATATTGACCAAGTGCCAAATCAAGCATTTTATACTAAAATAGGTTTTATCGCATCTAATATAGAATATGATAATCTGAACCTTTTGCCACAAGAGTTATCTAATTTGCAAAGTCAAAAAGAAAGAAAAAAACGGCAAGAAATAGGTTTGAAAGCGATTAATAAAAACGGAGTAAAAACGATTAGTCAGGTCATTACGACTTAATTGTAATAAAATGTTAGAAACACTAAGAGGTAAGAAAATTTTGGTTGTAGTTGCTCACCCTGATGATGAATTATTGGGTTTAGGTGGAACAATGAATCGATTAATCAAAGACTTTGGTTGCCAAGTAAGAGTAATCATTTTGGGAGAAGGCATTACTTCTCGCTCTGATGAAAGAGACCAAAAAAAGTGGGAAAAAGAGTTGACAATTCATCGTCAAAATATAAAAACAGCACAAGAAGTTATTGGCTACGAATCTGTTGGCGTTTATGATTTTGCAGATAATCGATTTGATACAGTAGCTTTATTGGATTTGGTAAAAGTTATTGAAAAAGAAAAAACAGCTTTTCAGCCACAAGTAATATTCACGCATCATGGAGGAGATGTCAATATAGATCATCAAAGGACTTTTGAAGCAGTTATTACGGCTACTCGTCCGATGTCGCACGAAATAGTTAAAACGATTATCACATTTGAAACACCTTCAGGAACAGAATGGCGTGCCGCTTCAGACCCAAAACATTTTATACCGAACTTCTTCGTTGAAGTGAATAAGGAAAATATACAAGCCAAAATTCAAGGAATGGAGGCTTACGAATTTGAAAAGCGCGTCTATCCACATCCGCGTTCTCCCGAGGCATTAGAAATTTTGGCTCAACGATGGGGAATTGTAGTTGGTTGTGAATATGCAGAAGCCTTTATGATTATAAGAACAATTGGATAGTTATTATTGGTTATTTATAGCATTATTTTCATAGAAAAATAAAAACGATGAAAAATTTTGCTTTGATAGGCGCGGCAGGATATATTGCTCCGAGACACATGGAAGCAATCCAAAATACGAACAATAAGCTCGTAGCGGCATTAGATAAATTTGACTCTGTTGGTATTATTGATAGTTATTTTCCGAATGCATCATTTTTTACAGAGTTTGAACGATTTGATAGGTATCTTGAAAAGATAAAACGTAAGGGAAACAAAATTGATTATGTTAGTATTTGTTCTCCCAACTATTTGCACGATGCTCATATTCGATTTGGTTTAAGACATCAAGCAGATGTGATTTGTGAAAAGCCGATTGTTTTAAATCCTTGGAATATTGACGCATTAGAGGAAATTGAAAAAGAAACGGGGCGAAACGTCTATAATATTCTTCAATTACGATTACATGAAAGTGTTGTCGCTCTTAAAGAAAAAGTTGATAAAGGGGCGAAAGATAAAATTTACGATATAGATTTGACTTATCAAACCTCGCGAGGTAATTGGTATTATACGAGTTGGAAAGGTCAAACTGAGAAATCTGGAGGAATTGCAACAAATATCGGAGTTCATTTTTATGATATGCTCACTTGGATATTTGGCGATGTCAAAGAAAGTGTTGTTCATGTTCATACGCATGACAGAGCAGCAGGTTATTTTGAATTAGAAAGAGCAAGAGTTCGTTGGTTTTTGAGTATCAATTATGATACAATTGCTGCTAAATTAAGAGCAAAAGGAGCAACAACTTACCGTTCTATTCAGATAGAAGGTGAAGAATTTGAATTTAGTGGAGGTTTCAAAGAATTACACACTAAAAGTTATGAGCAAATTTTGGGAGGAAATGGTTTTAGAATAGGTGAAGCACGCAAAGCCATCGAAATTGTACATGATATTCGACATAAAACGCCCTTAGGTTTAAAAGGAGATTATCATCCCTTAGCTAGTTTGCCATTAGTGAGTCATCCTTTTAAACAGTAGTAAGTCTATAACAATTTTTTGTAGAATAGTTGTAGATGGGATTTGATAAAAGCATAAATATAAAAAATAGTCTAAAAATTATAAGATTATGAATATAGCTGTTGTAGGAACAGGATATGTAGGTTTAGTTACAGGAACTTGTTTTGCAGAAACAGGTAATCAAGTCATTTGTATTGATATAGATCAAAATAAGGTCAATCAAATGAAAAATGGGATTGTTCCTATTTATGAACCAGGATTAGAAACCATATTTACAAAAAATAATCAGTCAGGAAATTTAACTTTTACTACATCTTTGAAAGAGGGAGTAAAGGATGCTGAAATTATATTCTTAGCATTGCCAACACCTCCAGGCGAAGATGGTTCTGCGGATTTGAGTTATGTGCTTGGTGTCGCAAAAGATTTGAGTAAAATTATTACGGATTATAAAGTAATAATAAATAAAAGTACTGTTCCCGTTGGAACTGCAGAGAGAGTAACAGCAGCTTTATCTGAAAATTTGAATACAGATTTGTTTGATGTTGTGTCTAACCCTGAATTTTTGAGAGAAGGACATGCTGTTAAAGATTTTCTTTATCCTGATAGAGTAGTGATAGGTACTTCGAGTGAAAAAGCAAAAAAGATTTTAGAAAAATTATATGAACCATTTGTGAATGAAACAAGTCCACTATTAATAATGGATGAACGTTCTTCTGAAATGACAAAATATGCGGCAAATTCTTATCTAGCAACACGCATTTCTTTTATGAATGAAATTGCAAACCTTTGTGAAAAGGTAGGTGCAAATGTGGATAATGTTCGTCGAGGAATTGGCTCTGATAACAGAATCGGACCTAAGTTTTTATATCCAGGAATTGGTTTTGGTGGTTCTTGTTTCCCGAAGGATATTTTGGCTTTAGTAAAAACAGCTAAACAGTATGGATATAGTTTTGAGACATTGAAGACTATCATTCAAATTAATGAAATACAAAAAAGTAAGTTAGTTCAAAAGATTCAAAATTACTTTGGTAAAGATTTAACAGGTAAAACAATTGCTATTTGGGGCTTAGCATTTAAGCCAGAAACTGATGATATTAGAGAAGCTTCATCTATTGTAACCATGAATGGTTTACTTGAAGCGGGTGCATCATTGAGAGTATATGATCCTGCGGCAATGGAGCATATTAAAAGCATATTTGGAGATAAACTTTTTTATGCTTCTAATCAGAATGAGGCTTTGGAAGGTGCAGATGCTTTAGGAATTGTTACAGAATGGAAACAATTTAAAGAAGCTAATTTAGGTGAGATAAAAGCAACATTGAAAGAAGCTGTAATTTTTGATGGTCGTAATATATATGAACTTGAGCAGATGGCGAAGTTTGGTTTTTATTAGCTAAGGATTGATGAACTAGCAATTGAATGGGATTCGTCACGCTTTTCATTAAAATCACATCTTTTAGATTGATTGAACAAATGAAAAATACCCTTTTCTTAATTTCCTAATTGCTCTTAAATTGACAAAATGAAAAAATCCTTGCTTATTCTTATGCTACTTTTTACAGGTTTTAGCTCATATATTTCGGCTCAAAATTTATCGGCATTTTATCAAACAGATAGCGAAAATAGTGAATATAAATATGATAAAAAGTCGGGTTATACGCTGCCCTCTTCTGGAAAATTGAAATTCAGTGCAGTTAATGACGAAACGATTGATATTAAATTTACATTTAGTATTCCTAAGAAATTTACTCAAGGAAGTACCGTTAAAGTCAAATTAGGGGACTTGGTTTATGAAATATTAGTCGATGATAATAGACAATCTGTGAAGTTGAACGGTAAAGGGCAACAATGTCATCCTTTTTTTCTATTTTCAGATGATGAGCTTAATCAAACAGAATCAATCTTTTATTTGGTTTTGAGAATTGGTGAAAAATATGCTGAACCTTTATATAGTAAGGAGGTCGAAGCATATGGAGTGGCTAAAAGGCTTCCTATCAGCACTAGTGATATAGTGATTGAAGCGGTTTCTAAGGGAAGGATTAAAATAAAGATTGATGTAGCTACAGATTATTTGATTAAGCTACATTCTTTCGCTAAAAATGGCT
>CAKZLT010000616.1 GCA_937127195.1 uncultured Saprospiraceae bacterium | reverse complement strand
AGTTATTGGAACGTAGCTGAAATATAAAATGTTTTTTCTCTTCAGGCATTTGATGAAATTTAGCTTCAAATTCCAATTTATAATGATTTTCAAGCAAAAATTAAAGTCTAAATTGATCAAAAAAATGAATTAACTTTCATTGGTTTAGGTGCAATTGATAATTTTGAATTGAATTTAGATGCTAATGAAACGGAAGAGCAGCAATATTCTTTAGCTAATTTACAGGTTTTTGAACAATGGAATTATACAACGGGGGCTGTTTTTAAACATTATAACGAAACAGGTTATTGGACATTTGTGGCTAGTAGAAATATGTTGAATAACGTGAATTACAAGCATTTGGATAACGACGAAACCAAAGAACGTACTTTTGATTATGTTTCGCAAGAGATCGAAAATAAGTTCAGAATAGAAAATACATCACGTATAAATGGTTATAAAATCAATTATGGTGTTAATTATGAGCGTGCAAAATATAATAATAGTACAAGCCAATTGTTACCAGATAATAATGGTCAGATATTAGAAATTAATTTTGCTTCTGAATTTGCAATGAATAAATATGGTGCATTTGCTCAGATTAGTAAAAAATTCTTAAACGAACAGTTGATTTTGTCGGGAGGTTTCAGAATGGACGGTAATGATTATTCGGATGATATGAGCAATCCTTTAAAACAATTTTCACCTCGTTTTTCGGCAGCTTATGCGATTAATGAAAAATTCGGTATCAATTTTAATACAGGATTATATTATCAGTTGCCAGCTTATACGATTTTAGGATATGAAGAAAATGATGAGTTTGTTAATAAAAACAACAATGTTACTTACATTCGAAGTGTTCATGTTGTTGGTGGAATAGAGTACAATCCAACTTCAAGCTCCAAAATCACTTTAGAGGGATACTATAAAAATTATGATAATTATCCTTTCTTGACCGTTCAAGAAATTGCTTTGGCAAACTTGGGAAGTGATTTTGGTGTAATAGGAAACGCGCCTGTAACTTCAACGGCAGAAGGTCGAACTTACGGTATGGAATTGCTTTTGCAGCAAAAATTATACAAAGGATTTTATGGAATTGTAGCTTATACTTTGGGTTGGTCGGAGTTCAAAGACAAAGAAGGCGAATACCGCCCGACAACTTGGGATTCTCGTCATATCGTTTCATTGACAGGAGGAAAACGTTTCAAAAATAACTGGGAAGTTGGTTTAAGATGGCGTTTTCAGACTGGATTACCCTTTACTCCTGAAAGTGATATTTCTTCTTTGGTGACCGTTTGGAATCAAACTGGACGCGCTCAACCTGATTACGACCGATTGAATGAATCGAGAAAACAATTAGTGCATGAATTGGATTTTAGAGTAGATAAAAAATGGTCATTTGAGAAATGGAGTTTGAATCTTTATATAGATTTGGAAAATGCCTATGCTTATCAAACCGAAAATCCTACAACAGTATTAGATAAAGACGAAAGTGGCGAAGCTGTTATTGTAAATCCTTCTGCTCCGATAGGTTTACAGCGTTATGCTACAAAGACTTTGAATTTGACAAGTGGGACTTTACTTCCAACTCTCGGAATTATTGTTGAATTTTAAATAAAAAATAAAAAATAAAAAATAAAAAAGCGGAATTACACTCAAATAATAATCACAGATTAGATTTGTTGAGCTTTTTAAAAAGAAAAAGGCATTAGAATTAGTTCTAATGCCTTTTTTTGAATTTAGTAACTAGAATAAAATTTATTTTAATGAAATATATGATTTTAAAAAATGTAATAATATAACTGAATTACGCCAAAAAAAGCAAATAGGCTTATTTTTTGTAACTTTGGATAATTAATTATTGATAAAAAAATATATTTTAACATTAGACTTCATTGAACAAGGTTTTTTTATAAACTTCTCTCTTATCAATAGCACACAAAATGGTGGTGTGTAATATTTAATTTGTAAAATAATTTTTATTTTCACAAAAAAAATACTATCATTCTAAGTAATATCTAAAGTAGCAGTGAACTGAATGTTCATTCTCTAAAAATTACAATATAAAAGATAACGTAATTATTATAGTTTCTGACAGTAAGTGAAGAAAAATAAATAAGTTGCACCATTATACAACTTTATTTTTTTATTAAAAAGTGCTTAAAAAATTAAGCATA
>CAKZLT010000615.1 GCA_937127195.1 uncultured Saprospiraceae bacterium | reverse complement strand
CAAAAGTGAAAATATTCCACTTTTACCGCCAAAACCAATTTACTACACCGTACAATTTGGTGATAGTTGGGTAGTTGTCGCTCAAAAAGCAACGAATACACTCAGCGACAGTGTAACAGTAGATAAGCTTTGCGAATGGAATAAAATTAACAAAGTTAGTGTTCGAAAAAATCAACGTTTTCTGATGTCTGGCGAAACGATTATTGTCGGATTTAGGAAGTAGGAGTTTTAATCAATAATTAGTAATTGGCTTTTGTTATTGGTGTTTTTCAAAATATTCAATTATAAAAAGCGATTTTAGGGTTTCTTTTTTATAAAAAAGAAAAAAGCGACAAAATAAAAGCACGCCAAATAAAAGCGTCTCTTTTCTCTTAGTCTTTTCAAAAAAAGACGGTCTCTTTTCCCTTTTCTGTCTAAAGTTAGACAGGTCTAAATAAAAAAACAATGAGAAGAATAAAAATAATAGCATTGTCAGCATTATTTGTATTTGCAGCAATGAATGTAAACGCACAAAAAATACACGCTATTCTTTGTGGTGCAACCAATGTATCAGACATCGGAAAAGGTTGTGAAGCAAGCTTAACATTAATGGAAAATGCTTTAACTTATGTTGGCGCACAGACAGGAATGGAAGTTGAATTTACCTTTTTAAAAGGAAACGATTTTGAAAAATCTAAAATAGCTTCCACTATCCAAAAAACGCGTCCTGGCTCAAACGATGTAGTGTTTTTCTACTCAACTAGTCACGGTTTCAATTATAATAATAATCCTTCAAAATTCACTTTTATTGGAGCGCACCCCAATAAAATCGAAATGACTCGTAGTGAATTTACGGAGTTTGGAATGTCACTCGAACACGACGTTTATCGACCATTAATGACCAAAGATGCGCGATTAGTTATTACCATGTCTGAGGCTTGTAACACCGTTGTCGATATTCCCGCGCCTTCGAGATACAATGCCATGAATATCAATATTCAGAAGCGATTGAAAGAATTGTTTTTGGAAGCCAAAGGTTCTGCAATTTCAACGAGTAGTCGCGTTGACCAACGTTCTTGGACAGACCCAAAAGATGGTGGCATTTATACCAATATGTTTATCGAAGCGATGAATGATGTAATCAGCTCAAAAGGGAAAGCAAATTGGGATAATGTTTTTAAGAAAACAGAGTCTATGACAATGGCTTACGCCGAAAAAGAGAACTTACGTGGCGGTCAGCGTCCTGATACGGATACTTATTTTCACGATACACCTATCAAAGTCAAAGAAGACGATAAAGAGGAAGAAGACAGAGAAGGACACGATTATGTTGCTCCTAAAATCAAGGTGATTAAGGAAGAGGATAATAATTGAAAATGAATAATGGATAATTGAAAATGGCTTTTGGGAATACCAAGCATCGGACGCCTCCGAGGCGTCCGATGCTTAAAATCGCCAATTCGCGTAAATTTTCTTTAGTTATTTTAATACAAAATATGCTTTTATAATAGTAAACCGACACGGTTTTTAAAACCGTGTCGGTTGATAATCGCTATTAAAAGCATCTCTTTTCTCTTAGCGCATAGCGCGGTCTATATTCTCTTCTCTAAATAAAAACACATGAAAAATTTAACATTAATAATAAGTTTACTTTTCAGTTTGACGAGTTTACAAGCTCAAGATATATCTGGAAAGGCTGGCAAAATATGGTATAGTAACAATCATTTATACGTCAATATTCAGTCGAAAGGTGTATTGGTAATTGATAATACCAAACCAGAAGCCCCAAAAAAACTAGGTTTCATCGAGATAGAAGGCAACATTGACATTGCAGTTAAGGACAAAGTTTTGTTTGCTAATCACAATGATGATTTAGTGGCAATTGATATTTCTAAACTAGGAAAAATCAATAAACGAAAAGTACTCAAACGCTTTGATGGCATTTTTCCTCAGTATAAAAAGGAAAAAAAATCAGCAGAAATCAAATGGGTCAAACCAACCAAAAAGCGTTGGATGGCATCTCCTGTAAGTATAGTCTCTAGTTCAAAAGGTGGTTCAATGGCTTGTTTTACAATGACCGATAGTTATTTGTATGCTTTGACTCCGACAGCTATTCAGGCTTTTAATGTTGATAAACCGAAGCGCATCGAGAAGGCTGGCGAACCGACTAATATATT
>CAKZLT010000614.1 GCA_937127195.1 uncultured Saprospiraceae bacterium | reverse complement strand
CTTATTTATAAAAAAAACACGCCTAATAGTATGCTTAACAATTTTTAAATCTAAAAACGTTCATTTCTAATCGCTTTTGTTGAGTAACAACAAAAATAAGGACTTGATTAGACTTTTTAAAAAAAAGTGGAAATTAGATTAAAAAGAGGGTTTGTTTTATTTTATTTTTCACTAAAAAATAAAATCTAAAAAACACAAAATAAGTGTAAAAAGGTTAATATTTCGTAAATTTGGGGTTTGAATAAATACTACAAAAATAGGAATGAATTACTTTGAAACAATAAGAGAAATTACTAAATTAATACCCACAACAATTGTAGATTTTACTATCCAGAGAGAAAGAACGTCACCACCAACACAAGCCTCATCTAATTTCATTACAAATAAAGCACAGGGCGACTGGGCAGAGTTATTGATTTTCAGAGCCATAAATGAAACTTTTGAAGGATTCGTAGCTATACGATACGGAAAGTCTGATGATTTAGTAGCAGGCGAAAAAGGGTTTGATACATTTTATAATAGTTTCCAAGATGAATTAAATACAATTGGAAAAAGACCTGATTTATTGGTTTTTAGAGAAGCCGATTTTAGAAAAGACATAGGTTATGATATAAGTAACTTAGAACATTCAACAATTGAAGATTATGTAAGATTAGCGGTTGCTGGATTGGAAATAAGGTCAAGTGCTTTTTTGATTGATAAATACGAAGCTTTAATGCAAAATAGAACACAATCAAACTTGGAAAAAGCCTTTCGAATCAAGGCGAAAATAATTAGTGAATATTCTGATATTTTGAAACATCCAAAGAAAAAGAAGTATCTTGACATTCTTAATAGTATCAATGAAGAAACGATACTTGCAGTATCTTTTAGAAGACCAAGTTGGAATTCAACTGACAGACTTTCAAGTCTAACCAACTTATTCAGGGAAATGAAAGAAGCGATAAAAATCGTTCAAAAACGAGATTATTTGAGTATAACGCCAAAAGTGGAAGATTTGAAAGTCGTTTATAAGTGGATTGAAAAATTTAATGTTCCACATTTTTATTTTCAAATTTTTTTCGACAAGGCTTATGGTATTGCATTCAAAGAAATTTTATCATTAATCATTGACTCAGATAAAGAAGGGGAGCATTACGAAATAAGTAAAGACATTAAAAATCAGAATAAAACGACTATTAAAATCAATACTAGAAAAACGCATCAAGTCGCTTATAAAATTGATGAGCCTGAACATAAAAGTGTTCGGAGAGAAATGGGTAGAGGGAGATTATTATTTTACGTTTCCTTTGACAAAGGAACAGCCTATTTAGACGTTGATAGCATCAAAAATTTACTAAATATTCAAAACACTTAAAGTGATATTAGAGAAAACATATTCAAAAAGAGTTAGTATATCTCACAGAAAGAAATATGCTCAATTCTTTACTCCAGATGAAGTTGCAGAAGTAATGGTTGATTGGGTCTTGAAAAATAAATCATTAGAGAAAGTACTTGAACCTGCTTTTGGACTTGGGGTTTTCTCTCGATTAATATTAAAGCAAAACCCTAATTTAGAAATAAAAGGGTTTGATGTTGACCCATTAATTTTTGATGAAGCAAATCATTCGTTTCGTGAATTTTCTAATGTAAATCTAATTTTAGAGGATTACCTTTTTAATGATTGGAGTAATAAATATGATGGAATTTTATGTAATCCTCCTTACTTTAAATTCCATGATTATGAGAATAAAAAAGCTTTAGAAGAAATAAAGAAAAGGCTAAAAATAAACCTTAATGGGTTTACAAATATTTATACGCTCTTTCTGCTTAAATCTATCTATCAACTAAATGAAAACGGTAAGGCAGCATATATTATACCTTCTGAATTTTTAAATTCAGATTATGGAACTTATATTAAACAATATTTGATTAAAAGTAATGCCTTAAAACATATAATTATTTTTGATTTTAAAGAAAATGTTTTTGAAGACGCTCTGACTACAAGTGCAATCCTACTTTTATCAAAAGATAACAATTCATCAAGCGTAAGTTTTACAACAGTAGAAAATAGACTACAATTTGAAAAAATTAAAAAACAAATAAAAAGTGGTAAAACTGAGTTATCTTCAAATTCGAAAAATAATAAAGACCTTAATCCAAACATTAAGTGGCGAGCGTATTATCAAAAACAGTTGAGTAAAAACTATAAAAACCTTGTGCCATTTAAAAAAGTGGCAAAAGTTGTTAGAGGAATAGCCACAGGTGCTAATGAATATTTTATATTCAATAAAGAAAAATCAGAACGGTTAAATATTTCAAATAATAGCTTGATTCCTTGTATCACTAAATCTAAGGATGTTGATTCGCCATTTTTTACTACCGAACAATTTGAAGAATTAATAAAAGCCAATGCTAATATTTATTTATTTAATGCAGGAAAAGTTCCGACCGATAATAATGTATTGAGTTATATTGCTTTAGGAGAAGAAGAAGGCATAAACAAAAGATTTTTGACATCAAGGAGAAATCCGTGGTTTATTAATGAAAATAGACCTCCATCACCAATTTGGGTAAGTGTATTCAACCGAAATAATGTTAAATTTATTAGAAATGAAGCAAAAATTTCTAATCTAACCACTTTTCATTGTATTTATCCAAAATCAGATTTGTTCAACAGTATTGATGTTGATTTACTGTTTGCTTACTTGCTTACTGACATTGCAAGAGAAATATTTAGCGATAATCGTAGAGAATACGGAGGTGGATTAAAAAAATTTGAACCAAACGATTTGAATAACGGTCTAATGCTAGATTTATCACAACTCACAGAAAAAGAAAAGTATGATATAAAAATTTTATATCATACTTACCGAGAATCTGTAATTAAAGGGCAAGAGAATAAATTATGTCTTGAAAAAATAGAAGAAATTTTAAAAAATAAATACAAATCAAAACGTCTCACAACAACATTATAAACTAATCTAATTTGAAAAGACAAGCTCCTCCTTTTAACTGCTAGTCATAATTTGACTACAATCTGCATGACAATGCAGCGATTTATACAAATAAAAAATAGCTTTAGGAAACATCACACACATTCAAGCAACACAAAACAATTCAATGACAAGAATAAGAAAATCAACCATAAAAGAAATAGCTCTAGCAATAGCCCGAGATAAGACTTGTTTTCTTCACAGAACTGCTAAAAAGGTCACTATTATTGACCATTCGGCGGAAGATGCGAAGTTGATAGCCGCTCAAGCTAAGTTAGAACAAAAAATAGGCAATTTCATAAAAATAGAACAGCTCAGTACGGAAGAACAACTGGTTATTATGAGAGATTTTGCGGATGAGCTAGATAATAAATCGCTCCGCAGAGAATTATCAAACGCTTTAAATCGAAAAAACCCTGTCCGAAATTTTAATGGTGTGATAGAATCCAATATGGATTTGAATTTACATTGGAAGAGTTACAGGATGGAAGAGTATCAGCGATGGGTTTCTAATTTTATTGCGGATGCTTATCATTATCATTAAAATTGATTGTAGAAATATAATCAATTTTAAATAAATTAACACCTAATTTTAAAACGGCATATTTAATAACAACAATGAAAATCCTTGTTTTTAAAAACTAAATTTGTTATACAATTCAATATTAAAAAATAACGCTTTATGAAAAAAGTAATTACAATTGTATGTATCCTAATAGGAATAACACCTTGGATTTTAGCTCAAAATGCGCTTAATTTTGCTGGAGGAAACGACTTCGTCCAAACCAATTACAATGGCGTAACAGGCTCTGCTAATAGAACTTTCGAGGCATGGGTATTTGTGAATTCAAGCGCACCATCATCAAATTTGGCAATACTTGATTATGGGACGAATGCTGCTGGAGACAGGAATACATTCGCGGTATCTGGTGCTAGAGGACTAAATTTTATATCTGGAGGAACAAATGCAAATATTGGTACATCAGCCAATGCCGTTCCTGTTAATCAGTGGGTTCATGTAGCTTTTGTTTTAAATAATGGTACAGGTTACATGTATGTTAATGGCGTTCAAATGGGAACTGGCTCATTAACTTCTGTTAGCACGCCTACCAATGCTCAAAAAGTCAAAATTGGAAATCGCGTATCTGGTGGCTCTATTCCTTTTAATGGAAGTATAGATGAAGTTAGAATTTGGGATGTTGCTAGAACGGCTTCCGAAATACAAGCTAATATGAATACAGAGCTTTGTCAACACGCCAACTTACAATTGTATATAAAATTTAATGAAGGAACTGCTGGGGCAAGTAACACTGGAATAACTTCTGCGGCTGATGATTCAGGTAATGGGAACAATGGCGTTTTGAATAACTTTGCACTTACAGGAGCGACATCTAACTGGGTCACTGGCTCTGGAATTTCTGCTGGTACTGGTGGTGCTTCGACAAACTTTTTGCAACAAGATGCTTGTAATACATTTTCTTTGCCAGGAAGCTCCATACTTTACACTGCATCGGGTACATATACTGAAACATTTGCTGGAGCGAATTCGCAAGGCTGTGATTCTATTGTCGTTCTTACTCTAAGCATCAACAATAGTCCGCCAACTACTGACATACAAACCGCTTGTGCTAGTTATACTTGGATAGATGGAAACACTTACACCTCTAATAACAGCTCAGCAACGGTTACATTAACCAATGTGGCAGGTTGTGATTCCATAGTAACGCTTAATCTAACCATCGGTAACGTTACGAATACTGACACACAAACCGCTTGCAGCGGCTATACTTGGATAGATGGAAATACTTACACCGCCAACAATAACACTGCAACTCATACATTAACTACTGCCGCAGGTTGTGATTCTGTAATTACGCTGGATTTAACGATTGATTCTGTAAATACTTCGGTAACTCAAGATGGAACATTGCTAACAGCAAATGAAGCTGGAGCAACCTATCAATGGGTAGAATGCCCTGGAATGACGGCAATTAGTGGTGCAACTAGTCAATCGTACACCGCTACGGTTAATGGGAATTATGCGGTAATCGTTACAGACAATCAATGCTCAGAGACTTCGACTTGTTATAGTGTAACAACAGTTGGAACAACCGAAAATGAGTTTGATGATCGTCTTTTGCTTTTTCCAAATCCAACAAATGGCGAATTTTCCATTGATATGGGTCAAAAATATAATAAAGCAACCGTTACAATAATGGATTTGACAGGAAGGTTGATACTGTCAAATACTTATAGTAACAATCAATTACTGAACTTGAATTTAAACGCACCATCAGGAATTTATGTGTTGATTGTTCAATCAGAAGACAAAAGAGCTGTCATTCGATTCGTTAAAAAATAAGGTTGCCTAGATGCTCTCAATAAGCATTGTCTATTACTAAGTACAATGACGGAATTAAGGAATGATATAATGAGTGAATAACTTTTGATTATCAAGATGTTATATCATTTTTAATCTATACTTATTTTCGATTGGTTACTATGTTTTTTTATCCACTGTATATATAAGTACGTGAACAAAAGTAAGGGATTACTTTTGTTCATGTATTTTGAAAATTGCTAATAAGCCACAGATTTTGTCAGATTGAAGCATACAGCTTAGTAGTCAGTCAAGTTAATATATCTTCGTGTCTTAAACTAAAAACCTATGTTTCTGATAGATAAGCCGTTTGTTTCTGATTTTTTGATAAAAACACTAAAAGAAAACAGTTTTAAAGTCATTGCAACTCAAGCTGCAAAAGCACTAATCAATGACGATTCTTTGTGTTGGGTAAGCGAAAAAGAAGCCATTTCTACGCTGAAAGAGCATCCAAAAACACCCTTATATTCTAATTCAGAAAACGCCTTAAGTTGGATAGAACAGCATCTCGGCGAAAGTAAATTAGCGAGCCAAATCAAAATACTAAAAGATAAAGTCCAATTTAGAGAACTTACGAAGCGTTTGTTTCCTAATTTTTATTTTAAAAAAATCAAACTCGAAGACATTCATCAACTAGCTGAGGAAGAATTGTCTTTTCCTTTTGTAATCAAACCAGCTATTGGCTTTTTTAGTATTGGCGTTCATATCATCAAAAATTGGAATGATTGGGAAGCGGCTAAAAATGAATTACATCCCAAAAAACTCAAAAGCATCTTTCCCAAAAATGTACTCAATATTAGTCACTTCATTATCGAAGAATTCATTGAAGGCGAAGAATACGCCATTGATTATTATTATGATAATGATGGAAAAGTAATCTTACTGAATGTTTTGCATCATTTGTTTTCATCGGGAACAGATACCAGTGATAGAGTTTATTCGACTTCAAAAGAAATTATTGAAACGCATCAAACAGACATTGAACACTTTTTAAATGAAGTTGGAAAAGAACTCAATTTAAAGAATTTTCCTGCACACGCAGAAGTCAGAATTGACAAAAATGGAAAGGTTCATCCTATCGAAATCAACCCTTTGCGATTTGGCGGATGGTGTACAACAGCCGATTTGATGGGCATAACGCTGGGTTTTAATTTATATAAATGCTTTTCTGAACACCAAAAGCCCAATTGGAATCAAACTTTTAGAGGTAAAGAGAACCAGAAATTTAGTATCATTGTTTTAGATAATAACTCTGGAATACCAACATCTGAGATTATAGATTTTGATTATTCGAAGTTAGCAGATGATTTTGAAAATCCTATTTTAATCAGAAAATTAGACATTAATCAATATCCTGTTTTTGGGTTTATTTTTACCGAAACTAGCCCTAATTCCGAGCAAGAATTAACAGATATTTTGACTTCTGATTTGAAGAAATATTTATCATATTAAGAAACGTAGTGGTTCAACTCACTCATTTCTTAATTCTGTCATTGTATTTATTCCTTATAAAATTATACTATGATAAGACTCAAAAAGCTATGAAACAACCATTTAATTTGACCGTATTTTTAATATTTATAGCTTCTTTTGCTTTCGGGCAAGATAGCTCAAAAATCTACTTATTTGTGGGTTCATATACTTCAGGAGAGTCATCCGAAGGAATCGCAGTATATAAATTGAATACTCAAACGGGCGAATTAACGGAAGTAGAAAGAGCAAGTAATTTAGTCAATCCTTCCTTTTTAACCATAGCTCCAAACCGTCAATTCTTATACGCCTGCACAAATACAAGGCTAAAAAAACATGGTTCTATTTCGGCATTCAAAATAGATACTCTCACAGGAAAACTCACCTTTTTAAATCAACAAAGCACAGGTGGAAGAAATCCTGTTCATGTCATTGTTAACAAAACGAATCGCTATGTCATTGCATCAAACTACACAGATGCTGGAATTAGCATTTTTGAATGTAATGCTGACGGAAGCCTTCAATCGTTCTCCAAACTCATCGAATTCGAAGGCAGTAGTATTATAAAAGGAAGACAAAACGCAGCTCATATTCATTCCTGCAACTTTAGTTTTGATAATAAATACATCTTTGCACCAGACTTAGGAAGCGATAAAATTCGTGTTCTTAAATTTGACAAGGGCTTATTAACGGTTATTGATAGCCTAACCATCAAGACCAAAAGCGGTGCTGGGCCTAGACATTTCACCTTTCACCCTAATCAATCATACGCCTATTCTATCGAAGAACTAAGCGGCACTATTTCGTTTTATTCTTATAAAAATGGTCAATTGAAGCTATCTCAAACCTACCGTTCTTACGAGAACGAATCCGATGAATACGCTTCCTCAGATATTCATATTTCGCCCGACGGAAAATACCTTTATGCTTCTAATCGACAAGATGAAAACTCTATTTCCATTTTCAAAATAAACCCTAAAAATGGCGAACTATCACTCATTGGACATCAATCAACCTATGGCGCAATTCCTCGTAGCTTTGTCATTAGCCCAACAGGAAAGCACTTAATCGTAGCCAATCAAAAAACAAATGAAATCGTCGTTTTTGATAGAAATGCTACATCAGGATTGCTAACAAAAGTTACTGTAACAGTAGGATTAGATGCTCCTGCCAGTTTAAAAATGGTCAAATATCATTAAAGAGGAGTGAGAAGCGTTGTTTTTTAGGGCTATTTTATTGTTTAGATTACCAATATTTAGTATATTGATTCTGTTCTAAGTAGGCAGTCAAGCTCATTCTGTCGGACTATGTTCCGTCATTTAATCGGATTGGTTTTAAAAATCGACACGATTTCTATCTAACATGATTAACTGGAAAGTACTAAGAATATTTAAGTACTTGTTGGTGCTTATATCTATATGTTGGGCGCAATCAAAAAAATAACAAAACCTAAATAAATTTAACATTGATAATAAAAATCATTAATTTCATCAAACCATAAATTTGATTTTTTAACAAAATAAATTGAAATTATAAATATTAGAATGAATAAAAATCTTTCAGATAACTTAAACTATAAAACACTCCTAAAACAAATAGGAAGTACATATAATACTCATAAAACTAAAGCAGCCAAAGCAATAAATAAAGAAATTCTACAAACATATTGGAAGATTGGAGAACATATAATTGAGTTTGAACAGCAAGGAAAACTAAAAGCAGAATATGGAAAAAAATTGTTAATTCAACTAGCCAAAGACCTTAAAATTGAACTTGGAAAAGGATTTAGTCGTAGTAATTTATACCAAATGCGTCTATTTTATTTAAAGTATCAAAAAATCCAGACAGTGTCTGGAGAATTGTCCTGGAGCCATTATGTTGAACTTTTGAGTATCTCGGATGATTTAGAACGAAGTTTCTATGAAAAACAAATATTAATTGAAAGTTGGTCAGTTAGAGAATTAAAAAGGCAAAAGAAAACAGCTTTATTCCAGAGATTAGCTCTAAGTAAAAATAAAGATGGCATTTTAGAATTAGCTAAAACAGGGCGAGAAATAAAAACACCCGAAGATTTAACCAAAGACCCTTACATTTTTGAATTTCTAGGGTTTTCAGAAAAAAACATATTCTCCGAATCTGAACTTGAACTAAAATTACTTGATAAACTTCAAGAGTTTCTTTTAGAACTTGGAAAAGGATTTGCATTTATAGGTCGTCAATATCGAATAACGCTTAATAATAGACATTTTAGAGTTGATTTAGTCTTCTATCATTATATATTAAAATGTTTTGTTTTAATTGATTTGAAAGTAGATAAATTAAAATATCATGATATTGGTCAGATGAATATGTACATCAATTATTTCAAAGCTGAAGAGAGTAGAGTTGATGATAACGAACCAATAGGTATAATTTTAACAACAGATAAAGACGAAATATTAGTTGAATATGCAACTGGTGGAATGACTAATCAATTATTCATATCAAAGTATCAAGTGTATCTTCCAGACAAAACAATTTTAGAAGAAGCGGTAAGAAAAATATTGGAAACTGATGATAATAAAGAATAAAAAATAAGACAGCGTGCAACAAAAACAACATTTGCCAGTGGCAGCAAAAGCTGTCACCGTCATTGTTGCAGGACGTTAGGCGCAGGTAGAAAAAATAAAATCCTATCAACAAAAACTTCTATTAAAATCATCAAAATTCTGAACTAAAAAGGTTTTAACTTTGCTAATAGTATAGAAAGGATTTTTTTGTAGTTAAAAAATAATAATTCATTCAAAATATCAAAACCTCAAGAACATAATTTACAGTTAAAACAGGGAAGTATGAGAATAGCAAATCCAATATATGATGCAGTATTTAAATATCTTTTGGAAGATATTGAGATAGCCAAAGGCATCATAGGAAGAATAATAGGCGAAGAAATAACTGAGTTATATTTTCGTCCAGAAGAGTTAAAAACTAAGAGTGAAAAATATTTAGTCATTATATTAAGAATAGACTTCAAAGCTGTCATTAAAACTAAAAACGGGACGTACAAAAAAATATTAATAGAAATTCAAAAAGGAAAAGATGATGAAGATATAGTTCGTTTTAGAAAATATTTAAGTGAAAATTATCAAGGAAAAGATAATATAAAAACGGATAAAGGCGAAGAAGAAAAAGTTTTACCAATTGTTCCTATCTACTTTTTAGGTTTTCCTCTACAAAAGATTGATGCGGCAGCTTTAAAAGTTGGGAGAAATTATATTGACTTAATTGGAGATAAAAAAATTACGGTAAAAAATCATTTTATAGAACGATTAACACACGATGGTTACTTTATTCAAATTGGTAAGCTTCGAAAAGTCGATACAAAAGCTAAAAATAGCTTAGAAAGAGTTCTAAGAGTATTTAATCAATCTTACCGACTAACAAATGATAGAAGATTACTCGAAATTTCGGAAAAAGAATTAGATACCGACCCATTGTTAAAAAAAGTAATAGAGCGATTACACCGAGCAGCAGCAGATACTGAAATATTAAAGAAAATTGATGTCGAAGAACAAGTAGAGGAACGAATTGAAAAGCAACTAAGGAAAGTAGCTGAACTTCAAGAGAAGATGGATATAAAAGACAAAGTCCTTGAAGAGAAAGACAAAGTCCTTGAAAGGTTAAATAATGAAAAAATATCTGCTGCAAAAAGCCTTATTGTTAGTACAACGCTATCTGATGAACAAATTTCTTCTATTCAAAAAATGGATATAAAAACGGTGCAAAATATCCGACAAGAACTGAAAAAATAAAGCTCCTTTAGATACTATTCAAATAATTCGAACAAAAATAAAAAAAATGAAACCTTGGTTAGCACCTATCCATTTAGAAGGCGAAAAAATAAAACTCGTTCCGTTGACAAAAAATCATCGAAATAGGCTTTTACAAGCAGCTTCTGACGGTAAACTATGGCAATTATGGTACACTTCAGTTCCCTCATCAGAGACAATTGATAGTTATATTGAAACAGCACTTCAACAAAATCAAAACCAGCAATCATTAGCTTTCGTCATTATACATAAAGACACCAATACCATTGTCGGCACAACCCGATATTGTAACGTAAACATCCCTCATCGACGACTCGAAATCGGTTATACTTGGTATGCCAAATCTTTTCAGAGAACGGGCGTGAATACCGAATGTAAATATTTATTATTGCAAAATGCCTTTGAAGAATATAAAGCAGTTGCTGTCGAAATTCGCACACATTTTCATAATCATCCTTCCAGAAAGGCAATTGCGAGATTGGGAGCAAAGCAAGATGGCATCCTAAGAAATCATAAAATCCATAAAGGTGGACAACTACGAGATACCGTTGTATTTTCGATTATTGAGTCAGAATGGACAACCGTCAAGCATTCGCTCGAATTCAAAATGAAGCAGTATGATTCTTAATATAAAAAAGACGTTTACTTCAAAAATTGGGTAAACGTCTTTTTAAGTATATGAGCAAAAGCAATCCCGTAATTACCTTTCTACAATAAAAAATTCAATACTAAAAAGTCGGGAGCAGTATAAAAGATATTTGTTTGTTTATACTCATTCATCCGTTCTTCTATACGGTCACGAGTTGGGTTTTCTACCAAATCTTTCATATAAGATTGATTGCTCACAATGCTTTCTTGACGAAAAACAGCACTCATTTCTACGGCAATATTTAGGCGTTTGGTTGCTTGAAAGCGAAAACCTAAAAAAGGAGCAACTCCCCAATAATTCATCTCATCATTATTGTTGTACAAATATTCATTATAAATTTCATACTCATTGTATTGTTTCGTATTACCAATTACGCCATCTAACCCATAATACAACTCCCATCTTTTCCCAATAGAGCTAAATAACTCAGCCCCCAATTTGTAATCTAAATTAGACATGACTCTATTTGTATTTTCTAAGTCATTACTCAACAACTCTCCTCCTATCGCAGTTCTCAATCTAAATTTATCAAACCAATAGCGATAATAAACATAATAAGTTGGTTGATAATCTTCCGTCGAAATAAACCCCCAAACTGATGGTGTCACGATTCTACCCAAAAGGGCAGTTGCATCAAAGCCTAATTCGTGACGATACGTTTTGCCTTCCTGTGCTTGTGCTGTCAACGAAAACAACAGACAAGCTACAATTAATGCGGTACTTATTTTTTTCATAAATTATTCTTTTTTGTCTTTTACTCTCGTAAAAAACGTTTAATAAATAGTAGTAAGTAGTTGCACAAACACATAAAACGGACAATATTTAGACTCAACTACTTCAATCAATAACAGAACGACCTCTTGCTTAAAATAGCTTCTCGTAAAAAAGCAATCAAAACGCTTTTTTCGACGAATGCCTGTTTTATCCTTTCGTTTGGGGCAAAAGCTATTCTTTCATCGTCTCTTTTCTGCAATTTTATTTAAATCATGAGCAAGCCTCTAAAAGTTAATTACTTTTATAAAAATATTCAATAATTCATTCTATTCAATAATCAACTATGGAAGAACTTATATTTGAAAAAGAATCAATCAATAAAGAAATTAAACCAACTCCCATTCAACCTAATCCGCGTGTCAAAGGTGGTTATTTCGTCATTGGGCAAACGCCCCCAGACGAATTATTCATCTCTGAAGAATTTGAAGAAGATGAACAGATGGTTGGCGAACTGATAAGGGATTTTTGTATTAAAGAAATTCAAGAACCCTTTTTTAAAAATGGAAAAGAACTCATAGTCACCAACGAAAAAGACAAAACTGAGGTGCTATCCATCCTAAAAAAAGCAGGTAAACTTGGGCTTTGTGGTGTAAGTATTCCAGAAGAATATGGCGGAATGGGCTTGGATTTTAAGACCAATACCTTGATTTCTTACAATTTAGCTCATGGTTTTTCTTTCGCAACAACACTAGGCGCACAGACTTCTATTGGTTGTTTGCCTTTGGTTTATTATGGAAATGAAGCCCAAAAATCAAAATACTTACCCAAAATTGCAACTGCCGAATATGTCGCTGCTTATGCCTTGACAGAACCCAATGCAGGTTCTGATGCCAATGCAGGCAAAACCAAAGCAACACTCAGCGAAGATGGGAAAAACTATATACTCAATGGTCAAAAAATCTGGATTACCAATGGTGGTTTTGCAGATATTTATACCGTTTTTGCAAAAATAGACAATGATAAAAAACTGTCCGCTTTCATTGTAGAACGCAATTTTGAAGGTTTTTCGGTTGGTGCAGAAGAAAAGAAGTTGGGGATAAAAGGCTCTTCTACCGTTCAAATATTCTTTGACAACTGTAAAGTTCCCGTCGAAAACTTACTCGGCAAGCGAGAAGGTGGCTTCAAAATGGCACTTAACATCCTAAATGGTGGACGCATCAAAGCAGGTTCGGGGGGTGTTGGCGGTGCTGTGAATGCCTTGGATTTATCTATCAAATACACTTCAGAACGCAAGCAATTTAATAAATCAATTTCGGAGTTTGGTGCAATTCAATATAAAATTGGCAATATTGCGACCCAGATTTTTGCAGTAGAATCCACTTGCTTCAGAACAGCAAACCTCATCGACCAAAAGGAAGCTGAACTCAAATCAACAGGAATGGTTGATAATGAAGCCAAGGTGAAAGCCATTCGAGAATTTGCCATCGAAGCCGCTATTGTAAAAGTTAAAGGTTCAGAATTGGCGTGTTTTGGTGTTGATGAAGCTATTCAGATGCATGGAGGAATGGGCTATTCTGCCGAAACAGGTCTAGGAATGGGCTACCGAGATGCTCGAATTACCAAAATCTACGAAGGAACAAACGACATCAACAGTATGCTCGCTGTTGGAGAATTGACGAAAAGAGGCGTAGTAACCAAAGAACTCGACTTGATGGGAGCTGGTAGAAAAATTCCTGGTTTTGTTGCTAGCCAAATGAATCCTTTCCGCAATCAATCAATAGCAAGCGAACAAAACAGAGTCGTTCAAGGTCTAAAGAACACTTTCTTGTTTGTCTCTGGAATGGCTGGGCGCATGCTCAAAAAGAAACTTATTGACGAACAAGAAATTATCCTTAACCTTTCGACTATTTTGCAAGAAGCCTATGTTTGTGATAGCGTTTTATTAAAAATAAAAAAGCTACAACGAAAGGATGGTTACGATGATAAAAAGCTAGCCGTTCAACAAAAAATGGTACAACTCTACCTTTATGAAGCGCAAGAAACGGCTCGAAAAGCAGCTTTGGAAGCGGTTGCTTCCTTTGCAGAAGGTCGCAAAAAAAGAACTTATACAAAAATGGTCAATCGGATGTTGAAACCCTTAGACATTAATCCTAAAGCTTTGCGTCGAATCATTGCGCAGTATTGTATTGAACAAGGAAAGTATTAGTTTTTTGAATCAAAAACCTCAGTTTAGACTTTATAGGTTTTTTTAAACCTATAAAGTCTGATTCTATCACCGTTTCAATATTTTTACTTTTTTCAAAAAATAAAAAATATTTTTTTTTGACGGAACTATTCTCATTATGAGCGAGTTAGTAATAATGAATATGCAAAAAACTAAAATGGTTTTAAAAAAATCTTTAAAAAATTTTTATAATTAAAAAACCTGTATTATATTTGCATCGCTTTAGAAGTAAAGCATTAAGGATTGGCCCATGGTGTAATTGGTAACACAGCAGTTTTTGGTACTGTCATTCAAGGTTCGAGTCCTTGTGGGCCAACAAACCTTTCTAAGAAAAGCTACTCAATAGAGTGGCTTTTTCTATTCTAGATATTTTGTTCAGAACAGAGAATTAGAGGCTGTCCTGTGGACTTAGAGAAAAGAGACCTTTTTAAGATGCCCTTTCTTTTAAGAAAAAAAGAAAACCGATGTGATATAATATCACATCGGTTTTTTAACGCTATAAAAGCTTCTCTTTTCTCTAAGTCCACAGGACGGTCTCTAATTCTCTATTCTCAAAATTACTTTCCACGAATGACTTGAATGTAACCACTCAAGACTGTTTGACTCAAAACTTCACCTTCTACCCTATTTTCAAAAACTAGACATTTATAAAAATAAGTACCCTCTGGAACATCTTTACCTTGTAAGTTTTTACCATCCCAATTTATATCAGGGTTTTCTGTTTGGAATACAACCGTTCCCCATCTATCCACAATAGTCATGTCTATTCTAGAAATATACAAATACGGGAATGGAACAAATAGCTCATTATTACCATCTCCATTTGGTGTAAATACATTTGGAAGTGTATATTCTGGGCAATTATCCACGCAAACTACATTACTTGCTACACTTTCATTTCCAACAGAATCAAGCGCAGTCACGTAATAGCAGCCCGCAATTGAGTTATCTAACAAGTGAGTTGTTGTTACATTCGTAGCACCTTCATTCGTTTCTATAATTGAAAATGCAGCACTTGTGTTTTCCGCATAATATACGTTGTATTGTGTTACATCATTGGCACAAGTGTCATTTGGATTCGTCCAAATTAAGTCATTTTCAAAATCATTACCTTGGAAATTTTGGTCATTACATCTATTCATTACCATCACTTCTGGCGCACAAGGCGGAACAGTATCCACAGGAATTGCACAAAATTCTTGTGAGAAATTAACCAAAGGATGCACAACTTCTGGGATATTGTAAGTACCAATACCTCTGACGTAATAACAATATTCCTTTCCATTCTCTAAGTTCAAGTCTTCATAAATCGTCGCTGTCGTCGTTCCTATCGAATCAAAAGCACCCGTTCCTGTATTTTCTCTATAAATAGTATAATCAAAATGTTCCCAAGGAATATTTTCCTCCCAAGTTAGAATGTTTTTTTGGTCAGTTCCGACTACATTCAAGTAAATTTGGGAAGCAACGCTCGTCTCTCCCAATGAGTTGCCACCAGAGAAAAACTCAACAAAATAACTATAAGGCGTATTTTCGGTATTTAAGCCTGTATCCGTAAAAATAGTATCATTCATCTCCCAGAACATCGCAGCTGTAGAAGTATTAATCAGTTGAGGATTTCCTCCATTCAAATCATCCGAACGGAATAATCTATATTCATAAGGTCCAGGATTTTGTATTGTATCCAAATCATCAGGACTTGGTTTCGACCATCGGACGTACATTTCACCATTTCCTAGTCCCGTTACATCTACGCTTACATTGGTCATCAATGGCAAGTCTCTACTCATTTGCACACAAACCTCTTCGGATGGTAAGCCTTCTGATAGATTAAACGGTTCTCCTGAAGGCGTAAACTCCGCAAAGTCCCCAACTATTCTATAACAATAAAATCGTCCTCGTTCTACGTCTGTATCTAAATATGTAAATCGTCCATTTACATCAGTACTCGTTATCTTATCTGCAATGCTGACATAACCTCTATCATCCAACCCTGGATCACAAGTATCCAAAGGAAACGGATTACTGCCTTCTCTTCTCCAAACACTAAACCCAAAGAAGTTATCAGAATCTTTACAAAGGTAATTACCATCCCAAGTAATTTCTATCTCTCCGCTTTCTACTTCTGCTTGCACATTTTCGGGTGGTGGCCCAATTACACGAATCCGAACCGTCATATAATCCACCAAATGCTGTGGCGTACCATTAGGTAAAAAGTAATTATCTTCTGCTTTGAATAGTATTTGGTAATATTGGTCTTGAATGTGCTGACATTCTGTATTCCAATTAAAAGTACTTCCGACAGGGTTACCTACTACATCGGTAAAGGTTGCTGCCCCAGAAAAAGAAGCATCTAAAGGCCCTCCAATAGCTGTCAATGTAACATTTTGACCAACATCTGGATCTTCTGCTATCACATTAAAGTTAACAGTTTCACCTGCAACAACACAGATTTCTTCTATTTGATCGATTACTGGAGGTCGATTATTACAAGTCTCAATCGTAATTTGCATATCACGAATCGTTGTAGAAATCAATACACCATTTCTATATTCTCTAATAACAAAAGCAATATTATACTCACCAGCTTCTTGTGGTGAATCCCAAACTAATGTCCCTGTAATTGGATCTAGCGTTAATATTTGGATGCCTCCGCCAATATTATTAGGAAAGAAATAATTAGAAACAGGCGTTCCCGCACTTTGTAACGGTACAATTAATTCATAAGCCAAACTATCTCCTTCTACATCAAAAGCGCCTGGATTGTGTTCAAATCGTTGATCCACACAGCCTTCATCTATCGGAGGATTACTCAGTATAGGGGAAGTATTTTGACCACTAAATGCAATATTTAAAACGGTCAAGGTAGTTGACAAGTGAAAAGGAACTTGATCAGAATATGGAGGGTTTACATTCAAGATTCCGCCGTTTCTATTGGGATCATTCATGTTTAAAGTATAAGTTCCTTGACTTCCATAAGCGTGAACCGTGGTATAAATATTCTTTTTAATGTCATTTCCTAAAACCTCACCTTTGTTTCCAGGACCATTATTACGTTGCACCCATTCGCAACTTGAATCTCCAAAGCACAACTCCAAACTATCTCTATCTGCCTGAACACTACTTGCTTTCGTGTAAGTCGTAATCGTTATTTCAAAAGTCAAATTATTCAACTGTCTAAATGTAATCTCTCCAGCACGGTTGTGCGTTGCTTGAGAGACATTAAATAGAAAGAGCGCAAAAATACTGGTTAATATAATCTTGGGTAAGATGCTGATAATATTTTTCATAAGTATTTGATTTACTTTTTTGGCTGCCTATTTTATAGCAGACAAGTTCTTTTAGAAGTTTTTTTTAGGTTACTTATAGAACGCCTAAAATAAACTTTTGGTTGCTCTATTCATATAAAAGGAATTTTCTTTTTTCTGATTGTAACAGATTGCAGTGATAGTTAATCACATTAAAAATACTTGGTGACGCACCTAAAGGCGCTTTTATT
>CAKZLT010000613.1 GCA_937127195.1 uncultured Saprospiraceae bacterium | reverse complement strand
AAGCTATCGCCCATTGGAGTGAATATCTTTTACCTCCTAGTTGGGTAAAACGCTTGGAACATTCTAGTAATAGAGAACAGACTTTAATTGGTAGAATATTGCTTTTTAGAAAAATGGTAACGCTCGGATACAATTATACGAATCTTCCTGAGATGAAATACACTATTCAAGGAAAACCATATTTTGAAGAAAATATATATTTTGGATTCGCTTATCATCAAGATATTATATTGGTTGCCCTCTCTGAAAATCAACCAATAGGAATTGATGTAGAAGCTATTCGACCTATTTCTTGGCAATCTTTTGAAAGCTATTTTACTAGAGATAAATGGTTTCGAATTAGTAGGAATCCTAATCCTACCAAACAGCTTATTGATTCTTGGGTTGCGAAAGAGGCTGCTAACAAGTTAGAGGGATTACCACCTAACGCTCAAAAAGAGACTTCGATTAAGTACCGAAATCAAAAAATGTACTCCAACGGTCATAAATATTACTACCAAGATTTAAAATTACCTGTCCAATATATTGGTAAAATTGTAACTCAGCGAAAAGTCAAAAATTTACGCCTTTCGAACGTTACCAATCAATTGAATAGTCAATCTATGCTTTATGCTGTAAGAGCTTAATTCATCTTAATTCATCTTAATTCATTCACTTATTTCAAATGCAACTGTTTTGACCCTCTGAGTATTTCGACCATCCTCAAAGGTTTCATTGAGTAGCATCTTTTGTGCGTTTTCATTCTCAAAAACGGCTTTCATATTATTTACTTTTCCAACTGGCACTTTAGCTTTTAGTAGTTGATTATAAATAATAGAGCAATCATATTTTTTAAAAAGTGGTTTTAAGGTTTCCATTAATTCTTGTCTGTTCGTTACTCTATTCGTATTCGAATCAAACTTTTTATTTCTTATTAATGCCTCAATGTTCAAGCATTCGCAAAGTGCCTGAAACTGTCGTTCCGTGCCAACTGCCAAAACTAACAACTCTTTATCTTTAGTATAAAATAAATCTCCATAAGGTGCTATATTAGGATGCTGTGTACCCATCGGCTGTGGAATATGATGAGCCATCAGCCAATTTGTTGCTTGATTTACTAACGAAGCAATCGCCGCTTCATACAATGATGTAGTTACAATACTTCCTTTTCCAGTTCTTGCTTGATGCAATAATGCTACTAGGATAGCCTCTTTGAGTTGGTGCGCGGCCAATACATCTATGAGGGCAACGGGCATTTTGACGGGAGGTCGATTTGGCTCTCCATTCATATACAGAAAACCCGTTTCGGCTTGTAATACAATATCAAAAGCTGGTCTATCGCTATCTGGAAATCCTTTGAGATGCGCAATAATTAACTTTTGATTAATCTTTTGTAACTGCTCATTACTGACACCAATACCTTTTGCAGAACTATCTTTGAGGTTGGTAATAACAATATCTGCTGTTTTGACTTCTTTGTATAAAAGGTCTAAATCTTCGGAAGATTTCAAATCTAACATAAGCACCTCTTTCTGCCAATTCACCGAACAATAATAAGCCGAATAATCGGTATTAACTGGCTCAGAGGGTAACTTCCAACTTCTCGTAATGTCTCCTTTGGTGACTTTGTTTTCTATTTTTAGGACTTTTGCGCCCATTTCTGCGAAGAACATTCCAACTGACGGGCCAGCTAAAATATTTGAGAGTTCTATGATTTTTAAGCCTTCAAAAAAATTAGTCGTTGATAGCATATTCATACGAAAATCATTAAGCTTTTACAATAAAATAAAGTATTCTAATAAAAAATAATGTATATTTCGTTTGTAATCAAACAAAATGCTTTTATGTGGTCATTTATAAGTGACTTTGTAGGTCAACCTATTTTAGGCATGGACAGTAGCAGAAACCAGAATCTAGAAATTTTAGACAAGCCACATAAAATCATAAAGAACCAACAAAATATACTTTTTTAGTAGAATTAATGTAAATATATAAAAGGTTAAATAATGTATTTGATATACATTTGAAATTTTTTTTATATAAAACAAAAAACTCAATCATGCTCAATTTACTTTTAGCTATTATTCCTGGGATTGCTATTTCGATATATATTTACTACTTGGATATTCACGAAAAAGAGCCTCATCGATTCTTGATTAGTTGTTTTATTTTTGGAATGATGAGTACGATTCCTGCTATTTTTATGGAAGAATTCGGAATGAGTTTAGGACTCAGAGAATCTCCGAATATATTTATTACCGCGGGGTTCGCATTTTTGGTAATAGCCCTAAGCGAAGAAACCGTCAAGTTCTTATTTTTGAGATACTACATTTATCCTAATGATGAGTTTGATGAGCCGATGGATGGAATTGTATATGCTGTAATGATAGGAATGGGCTTTGCCACACTCGAAAATATTTTATATGCTATCAATTTCAATATGGATACAATACTTGTACGAATGTTCACCGCTGTACCAGCACATGCTGCTTTTGCTATTATCATGGGGTATTATGTCGGATTAGCCAAGCATTCTAAAACAGGAAAAGAGAAGAAATTATTAACTTATGGCTTTTTAGGTGCATTTCTCTTACATGGAATTTATGATTTCTTCTTGTTTCAGCAAGCTTTTGAAGCCTTAGCAATTTTAGCTTTCATTTCTCTAGGGGTAGGTATTTATTATAGTAAATTAATGATTGATTATCATCAAGAACATTCTCCTCATAAGAAAGAAGAGAAAGAAGAAATTGATGTTCCTATTGTTTAAGTATATGAGCAAAAGTAATCCTGTATTCTAACTCATCTTTTTTGCTCTATTTCTTTGAAAAATATTCGTGTAGCTCGCTATACTCACATTTTTTTAAATCATAGAACAAAAAAAATACTCCCTAAGTACGTTATTAACTTGACTACTTAGGAGTTATTTTATTTCAGGACTGGACATTTTAATAAAAAAAAGCCTTGTATCGTAATTAACGATACAAGGCTTTCTACTATTTAATAGAAACTAAATACAATAATATTATTTAGCTACTACAAAACGCTTAGTAGTAGATTGAGTTCCATTAGAGAAATTCAAGAAGTAGATACCAGCAGATAAATCTGATGTATTTACATTAAGATTTTGTTGACCTGCATCTAAGCTAGATGTATTCACAACCTTAACAGTTTGACCCAATGTATTTGTTACATTAATAGTCAATTCTGCTCTTTCTGCCAAATTAAACTGAACGTTCAAGTTAACAGTAACAGGGTTAGGGAATATATTTAAGTCATTCAAACCAGTAACCTTATCAACTCCTACAGAGAAAGTAGTTGCTTCAAATGGAGTTACATCTGTTGCACCAAACTCAGATCCAGTAGCTAATACGTTATTATCTTCGTCAGTAAGCTTGTAAGAACCATTACCAAAACTACAACACATACCGTCACCATAAGCATCTACCATTGTAAACTTATAACATCCATCAGAAGGAAGTGTTATGTTTTCTGTAATGGTAGCATCTCCAGAATATCCAGAAGAACCTTGTGGCTGACCTTGTCCGCCACCGTTTATGCCTACAGCTTGATTACCACCAGACTTCCAAATGATATTATTAGCATCTGTAATTGCCCAGTAAGTTTCACCTCCATATTGGTCTGTGTTAATTTCTAATACAAAATTATCAGAACCAGTCAACGCTGCAACAAGGATCTCTTGATCAAAAGTATTATTTGCTGCATTTGCATCACCTGAAGTAGTTACCTCAAATGTATATGTAGTTGTTTTATTAGGAGTAAGATTAGCTAAAGTTATTGTCTCTGTATCGTAAGTAGCTAAAGAACCAGTCCATGATTGAGATGCAACTACTGTATTACCATCTTTAACATCAATAGTAGCAGAAGTCAAAGCACTAGTACCGAAGTTCTGAATAGTTACAGAAGGTGTTGCTGCTGCACCACCACAAACTTCTGATGTACCATCATAAGAAAGAATCATTGCATCAGTAGCTGATACGGCTGCTGCACACTCTGCTTTTTGAGCTTCAGCCCACAATCCAGCCTTATCTAGTTGTCCTACTACCGTAATAATACGATTAGGGCATACCTTATATATAGTTGGCCAAAATCCAATGTTGTAAGGAGTAGTTTGACTAGCATCGTCAATAATAGGATATGGTACACCTGTAACCCAATCACCTTGAGTATTAGATCCTGTACCATGCAAATCTGCTGAAGTTGTAGAAGCATCACCTTCAATTGCGAATACACGTACTTTATTATCCGCAGTACCTGGCCCATACTGAGTGTACAAATCAGCGAATGCGTGTGTATTATGGTATGACCAACAAGGAGGACACCATGTAGCTGTAAAATCTAAAAATACTACATAACCAGAATCTAAATAGTTATATAGAGTATGTGATTGACCATTAATATCTGACATTGTCCAGTTAGGAGCAACAGAACCATTAGCCAATTGTGCTTTAGAGACAGTGAAGCTCATAACAACCAATAGAAGTGTAAATAATTTTTTCATAAAAAAATATTAAACTAATTTAAAAAAATTTTATTAAAAGTATTTAGATGATTTGATGATGTTCAAAAAATCAACTATTTTTATTTTGAAAGTTCAAATCTACTATAATTCTATTTAATGCACAAATTTTGGAAACTACTATATGACTAAGATACATGACGTTTGAAAGACGATTATGCATTATAAAAATTTGGCAAAGATTAGTTTTTACAGGCGAAACATTTTTTATGAAGAAATATTGTTTAACTTGTCAGAATAAATGACATTTTTATAGTATATTTAGCAGACGGAACATTTTAATGTAATTTTCGTAACAAAAGTTATCTATTATCATTAAAAAACGCAAAACATGAAGCAAATTTTACTTTCTATATCTTTTATTATAGTTGTCAGTAGTATTTCTACTGCACACATCGGACATCCCCGTTTGATGGAAGAAAGTACCTTCATGTTATCTTATATAGATGGAGAAAAAATAGATGACCAAATCAATGTTTATCCCAATCCAGCAACGAATTATTTTATGCTAAAAAATGGCGGAGATGTTCATACTGTGCTGATTTACAACATTGTAGGAAGACAAGTTAAGCGTTTTAATGTAAATTCTACACAAGATAGATTTACTATTCAAGACCTTAATAAAGGGATGTATGTAGTTCGTCTTTTTGATAAAAAAAATAATGTTATTCAAACGATTAGAATGAATAAGATATAAAATGGCTTTATTTTTTTGATTAGATAAATACAAAAAAAGACTTGATGAAATTTTCATCAAGTCTTTTTTTGTATCAAAATAAAAAATTCTAAGAGAGTATTTACTTTGTCGTATGTATTACAGTTTTAAAATCCTATTTCCCCGTTAGTTCCTTCAATTTATCCTCTAATTCGTCTTCATCACCTGGGCTATAACCACTATGGGAATAAACAATTTTACCATTTGTATCAATGATAAATGTATAAGGAACATCTTGAAAATTCATCGCTTGTTGCAAAGATTGCTTAATATCTGACAATACTTCATAATCCCAACCTTTAGCCTCAACCATACCTTTTACTCTTGTAAAAGTTCTTGAGTTATCAATAGAAATAGCAATTAATTCCATATTATAATCTTCTTGCCAATCTTCATACATATCCGAAATAGCATCCAATTCTCTTTTGCAAGGAGAACACCAAGTTGCCCAAAAGCTCAATACTGTGATTTTACCATTGGTGCTATATGATTGAATTTTTTTAGCTTTACCTTCTAGCGTCTTCACTGTAACATCTGGTAATTTTGATTGACCAAAACTAAAAGTTGTAATTCCTAAGAAAAGGACAACTAACAAAAGTTGCAAGTTTTTCATATCTAAGCTGATTTTTGTTATTAGAAAATTTTTAAAATTAAAAATGTCTTTACAATATTATATAATTTCTTTATATCTATTATGACGTAGCTTACGCTTTAACGTAACAATAACGAAGATCATTAATTAAAACAATCTATATTTCTGGTATCTATCGGACAAATTTGTAAGTTTACCCTTAAAAAGAACTAGAACTCCGCAGAAACCTCTTAATTTTCGCTATCAGAATCATTATCAAAAATAATTAGACTAATGCGTAACGTTTACTCTACATTCATTATTGCTATTATAATAGCATATTCTACGCCAATTTTGGCGCAAGGAACTTTATCGGGAAATCTACAAACTCGGACAAATTTCTACCAAAGAGATACATTGATTGGCGCATCTAATACGCCACAATATGACAATCAGCTTTCTGGTTCGGATGCTTGGCTGGATTTGAATTACTCCAATTGGGGTACTAATTTTAAAATTAGATTTGATTTATTCAATAATTCTAATTTGCGTAATCCGCAAGCTTCTTACTCTGATCAGGGTATTGGCTTTTGGCAGGTTCGCAAAAAAATCCAAAAATTAGATATGACTGTCGGTTATTTCTATGACCAAATCGGTAGTGGTGCAGCATTTAGAGCTTATGAAGCCCGACTTCTAGCGATTGATAATGCCTTGATGGGCGTTCGTTTGAACTACGATTTAACAGAAAACATCTCTATAAAAGGCTTTACAGGTCGCCAAAGGAATTTCTTTGATTTATACAATCCTATTATTAAAGGGTTAAGCACCGAAGGATTTTTTAGTACAAAAATAGGTGACGAAGAAACAGGAACTAGCATTAACTTATCTCCTGGAATAGGCGTTGTGAATAGAACAATTGATGATGAATCGATGCAGCGTATTGTTTCTAATATTAGTACTTATTCTCCCGCAGATACTTTTACACCCAAATTCAATAACTACGCTTTTACTGCTTATAACACTTTGACAGCAGGGCGTTTTACTTGGTATGTAGAAGGTGTTTATAAAACGAAAGAAGCTATTTCTTTACTGGATGGTCAATTGGTTAATCGCGCAGGAAATGTACTTTATACCAGTTTGGGGTATGCTCAAAAAGGGTTAGGAATAACATTACAAGCCAAACGTGCAGAGAATTTTCAGATGAGAACTTCTCCAAATGAAACCTTAACGCGTGGTTTGATTAACTTTATTCCGCCAATGGCTCGACAAAATACTTATAGGTTAAATGCTCGTTATAATGCCGCTACTCAAGAGTTGGGAGAACTCGCTTTTCAGGCAGATATATTATTCAAGGTCAATAAAAAATTAAGTTTTTTGGTTAATGGTTCTTTTATTAATAACCTTAATAACGAGCTTTTGTATCGTGAAGTTTACACAGAAGCAACCATCAAAGGCCCTAAACGCAAGTGGAAGTTATTAACTGGTGTTCAATTACAATCTTATAATCAAGATGTTTACGAGCAAAAGCCAGGTGTACCAACTGTTCAGACGATTATTCCTTATGCTGATTTTTTATATAAATTTAATAGAAAAGTGGCTTTAAGAACCGAATTACAATATATGAATACAGAACAAGATTTTGGAAGTTTTGCTTTTGGATTAGCTGAATTAACTTTCGGAAAACACTGGACAATTACCGTAGTTGATATGGTTACGATGAATCCAAGTCAATATTACAAAAAAGTAGGTCGTACCGTAGAAAATCCAGATAAACCTGTTCATTTTTATTCTGCGGAAGTTATTTATAATAATAAAGCTAATAGAATTGGCTTAGGATACATTCGCCAAGTAGAAGGAATTGTTTGTACTGGCGGTATTTGCCGTTATGAACCAGCCTTTAGTGGTGTTCGTTTGACTGCTAATACTAGGTTTTAATTTCGAGTTTCGAGTTGGCTACCGCTATTAGTTTGAACTAGTAACGGTAGCCAACCCGTAAGCCCATAGTTAAGGAAAAACCAAGTCATCATTCACGAAAAAAGCCCCAAAGGGGTGAAATATTACAGCATTGGGGCTTGTCCCAATGAATGATAAATCATAAAATCATCCATTTCGCCCTGAATGGGTGACATATATTGCGCCCATTCAGGGCTGGTTAGGCGGGTTTTCATATTTTAATCCATCGGGACAAGCCCCAATGCTGTGATATTTCACCCCTTTGGGGCTTTTTTCGTGAATGATGGCTTGGTTTTCCTTAGCTATACGGCTTGCGAGAGGCGAGATTAGGCGTGAAGCTGTTACAAATCGCTATATACAGCAGAGACTGGTCTCGCTTCTCGCTTCTGAAAACATTTTTTTGAATTAAAAATATATGTATTTCTTTGTAATTCAGTTGTTTTTATATATGTTTGTTGAATATTCATACTAATGTCATATAATACTACTACACGCACTAACTACTACTAAGAATAATAAAAAAGCATCACATTGGCTTGTTTATTGTGGATTTTTTCACAAAAAGTAAAAGCAAATCACTATCCCTTATCTCTCTTTATGCGAAGCAAATAAAAACATTACCTAAAAATGAAAAACTTAATTTTTTTGACATTAACTATTCTTTGGACTACTTCTTCCTTTGCTCAAAATTGTACTGGCTGGGGAGATGGTATCGACAGTATCAAGGTTCGTCGATATTATGAAGAATACCGAAAATTAGTAGCAGACCATCATTACGACGATGCTGTTTTCTTTTGGAATTATGTTTATAAAAAAGCACCTGGAGCAACTAAAAACGTTTACCTAGATGGTGTAAAAATGTATAAGCATTTTTATAAAAAAGAAAACGATGAAGCTAAAAAAACAACTCATCTTAATAAAATCATTGGAATATTTGATCAGCGGGCAGATTGTATGCCTAAGGATTTTCCTAACATATTGGCAAGAAAGGCAATTGAATTATATTGGCTGAAAGCTGATGTAATTCAAACCTATCAAGTATTTATGGAAGCAATACAAAAAGGAGGTAATCAGATGCCTAGTTTTGCGATTGTTCCCTGTGCTGAGGTTGTTGGAAAGGCTTTTTTAGAAGGCAAGATTACAGCGGAGCAAAAAAATACAGCACAAGAAGCTCTTCAAATGATTGCTCAACATAATATTGACAATGGTATTGATAATGAAAATTATTATGGCGCATTGGTCAATGCTAGATTGACATTGAGAGATGCAACAGACCAAAAAATTCGTGCTGAATTATTGGTAAATGAAGCAACTCAGCGACCTTTGACACCTTGCGAACAATTAACTGAACGTTATAAAAGTGAGTTGAATGCAGAACCAGAAGATGATAGATTAATGACGAAGACAATTAATGCGCTTCGTAATCTGGAATGTGATGCCGCGAATAGTTATATGAATACTTTATTGGCACTACAAGACGTAGAATTGAGAGCGCAAATGGAAGGAAGTTCGATAGCTGCGCGTTCAGGAAATGCATTGGCAAATGCAAATTTTGCTTTTAAAAATGGAAATTATGAAAAGGCAGTTGAATTGTATCAAGCAGCAATACACGAAACAACTGATGCAGAACAAAAGGCAACTTTTTATTATCAAATAGCTAAAATATTTTATGCTAAATTGGATAAGAAAGCTAAAGCTAAGGACGCATTATTGAAAGCGATTGAGGAGAAAGCGGATTATGGAGAAGCTTATATTTTGTTAGGTGATTTGTATTTGGCTGGAGCGAAAGAATGTTTTCCTAAAGATTTGTTTACACAGAAAATGGTGCTTTATGCTTCTTTGGACAAATGGAAAATGGCGAAAAAAGTAGATGATACAGTCACAGAGAAGGCTAATCAACGTATTTCAAAATATA
>CAKZLT010000612.1 GCA_937127195.1 uncultured Saprospiraceae bacterium | reverse complement strand
ATAGAATTAACGGCCATTTCTATTGCAGAGGGTATTAAGCAATGGGGTTATGATTCGCATTTCTTTCAAATCTACTTTTGAACTTATTTTTACTAAACTTACCTTTCTTATCTTTGCATTCTATTATTCTTTTTTCAAATTGTTCTTTATTATAATTTAATACATTATTTAAATTAACTCCATCTTTTGCTTCAAATATATCTGACTTAATCCTTGGTTTTGTTTTAGTTCCTTCCCAATCTTCTTGTTCTAATATTTTTTCTAAAACCTTTAATTTAGGTTCAAATACATATAATACTTTTATTAATAATAATAAAGTTGTAAGTCTTTGTTGTCCATCAATTACTTCCAAAGTATCTTTATTGGCTTCACTTCTAGCAATAATTATATTTCCAATAAAATAATCTTCTTTAGCTTTATAAGATTTTATTAAATCATTATATAACTGGAAACATTGATCATAGCCCCAAGAATAAGGTCGTTGATACGCAGGAATTACATATTGCTCTTCAATTTTGAAAATTTTTAATATTTCCTTTTGCTCAGCGTTTAATGCTAATGCCATTTTTATTTTTTTTAGATAATTATATCCTATAGATTTGTGTGCATAACAAAAATACAATTTTTTTTCTAAAAAAACGGCTACCAAGTATCTCAACTCGGCAGCCATTTTCAATTCAACTAAATCTAAAATCTACTTCATTTTATCCTTATAAAACTCCTTGAATTTACGCAATTTAGGCTCAATCACCGCCTGACAATATCGCCCATTTGAATTATCATTATAATAATTTTGGTGATTTGCCTCCGCTTTGAAAAACGCCTGAAACGGTTTCAACTCCGTTACAATTGGCTTGTCAAAATAATTTTGTAACTCCTCCACTACTTGATTTGCCGCTATTTTTTCAGTATCATTTTTATAAAAAATAACACTTCTATATTGCGTTCCTACATCCGCGCCCTGCTGATTAAGCGTTGTCGGATTGTGTGTTGTCAAGTGAATTTTTAATAAATCTTCATAACTGATTTCTTCTGGATTGTAAGTCACTTCAATGACCTCAGCGTGTCCCGTCATACCGCTACACACTTCGCGGTAAGTCGGATTAACAATATCGCCGCCGCTATAACCGCTTTTGACTTTAGTAACGCCTTTCAATTGTTGAAAAAGTGCTTCTGTACACCAAAAACAGCCACCACCAAAAGTTACCTTTTGCTCATCAGTATCTATCTTTTTCATAGACATCGAATTGATACAATAACGTAAACCGCTTGGCATCGGACCATCTTGAAAAACATGACCTAAATGCGCATCACAAGTATTACAAAGTGCCTCAATACGATACATTCCATGAGTAATATCTTTGTGATAAGCGACCGCGTTTTCCTCCAAAGGTTGTGTGAAAGAAGGCCAACCAGTTCCACTATCAAACTTTTCGCCTGAGTCAAAAAGTGGTGTTTCACAACAAGCACAAGCATACTTGCCTGGCTCAAAAAGGCTACACATCTCAGAGCTATGCGGTCGCTCCGTACCTTTCAGTCGAGTAACACGAAACACTTCTGGCATCAAAGTATTGCGCCATTCATCTTCCGTTTTTTCTACTCTTCTATCAGGTTTTGGCGCGCCTTGATTCGCATACTTGATAACGTCTATCCATTTTAACATAATAAAATCCTCTTTTTTATTTGAATTAAAAAATTGAATTGTGGGTTGCGAGTTTCCTGTTAGCTCCGCTGTTTTTGCTACTAATAGCGGAGCAAACTCGCAACTCGCAACTCGTAACCCGCAACTCACTACCCCAACATTTCCGCCATTTTCAAATCTAGTCTCAATAACGCATTGTTAGGCTCTGAACCAAACAAAGCATAATTGACTATTCCATTTTTATCTACCAGAATCCAATGTGGTGTTCCTGGCGCTTTATATTTCCAAAAAGTCTGCGCGTGTTCTTTATCTCGAAAGAATGGAAAACGAATCGCGTATTCCTCTTTTGCGGCTTTCAGTTGCTCGTCGGTGTAAGATTTTCCTTCAAATCTCGTATGAATGCCCAAAACTTGAATGCCTTTATCTTCATAGACTATTCGATTCGCAAACGGAATAGCACGGCTTTTACAGCCAAGACACCCCATATAAAAGAACAAAATCAATAATGGTTTTCCTTTAAAATCGGCTACCTTAGGAACTTCATTTTCAAAAATAGATTCCAAAGCCCATTCGGGTAACGGTCTCCCAATTTCAAAATCACTACCTGCCATCAAGTTAAATCGATGAAATTGTGCCTTGATTTTATCTATCTTTTCGGTGATTTCTTTTTTATAAAAAGGATGTGTAATTCCATTTTCAGTATCAAAGTTTTCATCAAAACTCGGTAACGAAAAAGTATCTACAATATCACCGCCATCATAAGGAAAACGTCGTTCGGCAATCGTCAAAACGGTACTTCCGCCTCGTCGCCCTATTGAAGTTGCCATCAAAAACATGGGCGTATTCTCAAAAACAGACCGCTTTGGAATACGAGAAATCCAATCGTAAATATTCTTGAATGCTGCACTGTAATTTCCGTTGTGTTCTGCCAAAGCTATCAATAGCAGATCGGCTTCGTCTATAGCTTTCGCAAAATTGAATGCCAGCTTCGGAATACCTTCCGCTCGTTCTTTGTCAATACTAAAAATGGGCATTTCAAAATCATTCAAATCATAAATATCAACTTCATCATTTTCAAAATGATTGGCAACCCAAGTGACTAATTGCTTGTTGATAGATGTTCGGCTACTGCTTCCTGCAAATGCCAAGATTTTCATTTTTTTTCCTCTTTTTTCTTAAAAATGACTGATTGTAACGTTTTTGCAGTGATAGTGAAATTTACGCCTAGCAACCCTTTCAGAGTTGTCACTGCAATCCGTTACAATCAGATTAAAACCAACTTACGAACTACAAGAAAGCATCGAACAACCAACCTTATGCCTTGCCCATTCTGGACGTTTGGCAAACCACTTTTCAAACTCAGGTTGCTCATCATACGGCTTTTTGAGTAATTCATGTAACTCCGAAATCAAATCATAATCACCATTATCTGCCTTATCGATGGCTAGTTGAGCCATATAATTTCTCAAAACATATTTAGGATTCACCGAATCCATTAAGGTTTTTCTTGCTTCATCAGTTGCTATTTCCTTTTCTAATCGCGCCAAATATTGCCCAAACCAATCGCGCCAAAAACGAATTTGCCCCTTATTGAGTTCATTTTTATTATAAAAAGCCGTTTCTATAACCGCCAAAAAACTATCATCATTTTCTTCAATAATGGTGTTTTTCTTGATTTGACTTAAATTTCTAAAAAAAATAGTCATATCTGTTTCAACCATTTCTAGATTATTCTCTAGCGTTTCAATGAGTTGATTATCGCTTTCAAGTTGAGTCATTAGCCCCAACTTTTGGCGCATCATCGCTGGATACTTTTTAGCATAATCAGTTTTGTAATTATCCAAAATGGCTTCCAAAGGCGCAGTTTCCTCAATCAAAGGATAAAGGGTGTTCGCCAATTGAAACAGATTCCAGAGACCAATACCAATTTGTTGACCGTAGCGATAACGTCGATTTTGCTTGTCAGTTGTGTTAGGTGTCCAAGATTTATCGTAACCTTCTAGCCAACCATAAGGACCAAAATCAATCGTTAATCCCAAAATTGACATATTATCAGTATTCATGACACCATGAACGAAACCGACGCGCTGCCAACCGATTATCATATCCAAAGTGCGTTCGGCTACTGATTTGAAAAACTCAATGTAACCTGCTTTCGTTCCCGTTTCGATAGTTGGAAAAAAGTGACTAATTGTATAATCCGTTAATTTCTGTAAATTTTCTTTATCGTTGCGTGCCGTCAAAATCTGAAAATTTCCAAAACGAATAAAACTCGGCGCAACGCGACAAACGACCGCGCCTTTCTCATATTCGGCATTTCCATCATACAACATATCTCTCAAAACGTGGTCGCCCGTAATCGCTAACGAAAGCGAACGAGTTGTCGGAACATTAAGCGCAAACATGGCTTCACTACATAAATGCTCTCGAATCGACGATCTCAATACCGCCCGACCATCAGCCGTACGAGAATAAGGTGTCGAACCCGAACCTTTGAGTTGCAATGCCCAACGTTGGTCATTTTCGACTACTTCAAAGAGATTAATCGCTCGACCATCTCCGAGTTGTCCTGCCCAATGACCAAACTGATGACCACCGTAACACATTGCAAAAGGTGCAGTATTAGGCAAAACACTTGAGCCTGAAACCATATTTAGAAAAGCTTCCGTTGTTGCATCTTTTGATGTTAATCCAATGTTTTCTAACATTTCTTCGGCAACGTGCAAGAGCTTTGGGGCATCAGGAATACGAGGTGTGACATACGAAAAATGCGCTTTTTCGACTTGTCTCCTAGTGTTTTCCTTATTTTGGTCTGCTGTTAATACTTTATTGAACGTATCTTTTATATTGAGTTTCATAGTTGTTTTACTAAAGCCTTTAACCTGAAACCTATAAGGTTTCCAAAACCTTATAGGTTTGGCTATTATATATTTTAATTCTTTATGATTTTTAACCAAATTGTAATTTTTTCTAAATTGGTTTATGATTCTAGTTTCTAAATTTCTGCTACTGTTATTACAAAAACAGCGGTAGCAGAAGCTAGTATCTAGTAACCAGAAACTCAATTAGGCTAACTAAATGGTATTTAGTAGGTAATCACATAAAATCATAAAGAATCTATGTTTCCTAATGTGCTTCTTTCACCAATTGTGGGAATTTATTTTGAAACTTCTTCAAACGCGGAACAGAAACACCTCTAATATAACCTTGATTTGGATGTAATCTTTCGTAATCTTGATGATAATCTTCTGCTATCCAGAACATTTGAAATTTTGTTACTTCCGCAGCGACTTTCTTTGGTAATGCTTCGTTTAGTTGAGCGACTTTTTTATCAATAATGGCTTTTTCTTCGTCATTTTGATAAAAAACAATAGAACGATACTGCGAACCGCTATCTGGTCCTTGACCATTGACTTGCGAAATATTTTGTGAACCAAAATACACCTCTACTAATGTTGCAAAATCAATAATGTTGGCATCATAAAAGACTTCAACTGCCTCTGCATGACCTGTTCTACCAGTATTAGATGACTCATAAGTTGGATTTTGGGTATGTCCACCAGAATATCCAGAAACCACTTCTTCAACTCCTTTTACGCTTTCATAAACCGCTTCTACACACCAAAAACACCCCGAAGCAAAGTATGCTCGCTTTAATCCTTCTTTCTTTGGAAGGTATTTTTTTGGTGTATTTGAGGTAACGCCCGAAGTATTGACAGCTTCATTCGCAGTTGTCTCTTTGGATGTTTTATTATTGGTTGATTGACAGCTTGTTGTTAAAAATGCTGCTGTAAATAATAGCAATAGACTTAGATTCAATTTCATGTTTATAATTGTTTTTGATTTTTTTGTAAAAAACACCTTCTATTACAACATTCAATAGGTTACTTTATGTTTTAGATATTGGATGTTATTTATTCCCTATCTCTTGATTTCTCTATGTTTTTTACAAAAATACAATTAGTTCAGGTGACATTGTTAGACAATATTTCCTTAGTATTTGTTCATTTTTCCTTTTTTATAAAAAAATAGAAGTACTCAAAGGACAAAGGGTGTAATTCCGTTTTTTGCTTATGATGAAAAACGGAATTACACCCAGCACAAAAGGCTTTGGAGCAATGACCTAAAAATTTTATGATTGAGTCAGCCTTAGTGAAGAAAAATAAAGTTGTATAATGGTGCAATTTATTTATTTTTCTTCACTTAGAGTGCGACCAGCAAATTATGCCATATTTAAAATAGCATTTTAATCTTCATCCTCTAGCGTGAAAATATCATTGACAGATTTTCCGAATAATTTGGCGAGTTTGAGTGCCAAAACAGTGGAAGGGACATAGCGATTCTTCTCTATGGAGTTGATTGTTTGGCGAGAAACTCCAATTTTTTTGGCCAATTCTTCTTGTGTGATGTCTAAGATAGCGCGCTCTACCTTGAGGCGATTTTTCATCCTTGCGTTCTTTTTAGCATTTCAAAATAAAAAACTTGGACGAATAGTAACATCCAAAGAATAACAAAATCTCCGTTTTCTTTGAATACTTGTTCTCCATTGATAGCAAAGTCAACCGCATAATTGATAAAAGGCTGAATGAATGCCATTAATACGGCTGCTATGAAGGCAAAGGTATAAGATTGCATTCGGAGTTGTATAATAAATTCGTCTTCAATTTTTTCTTTGGAGATAGAAACTACTAAGAATCCTAGCAATATACCAAATTTACTAATGGCTCTCAATGCTTCATTATCAAAGTAGAAAGCATTCACAAACATTGAAATAAAGCAAATCAAAGCGATTAATCCACCTATTTTCTTTGAATAATTAGGTAATTGAAATCTTTTTAAGCGTTCCAATGATTTTTTATCATATTCTAAAATGGATTTTAATGTCATTGTTCTATATTTTTATTTTCAATAATAAGACAAATATACTTTACTTTTTGTAAAGTTGATGAGTCATTGTATTAATCGACCTAATTTTTAGACAAAGCGTCTGAAATAAGTATTTATAAAAGAGGGTTGAATGGTTGCAGTTTTTTATAAAAAGAAATTCTATTCTTATTGTAGTTATTTGCGATTTTATATCGTTCCAAATAAAAAGAAGATTTCAATTACAAATTTTACTACCTTTGCGCAGCAAAACTTTTCGCTCTCAGATAGCGATTGTACAAATGGGAATAATCAAAAACAATGCAAGATAACGATAGCAATTTATTAGACGTTCTAAAGGTTATTTACAAAAAAAGAAAATTCATTATTACTACTTGTGCAATTATTGTACTTGGGACAGTAGTCATTTCTTTGTTTTTACCAGATTATTATAAGGCAACAACATCCTTTTACGCTGCAAGTCCATCTTTGGTAGATCCTAACCGAGTTTTCGCTACTTCGGAAGCAGGTATTGAGTATTTTGGTGGTGATGATGAAGTCAATCAGATACTTTCTGCTGCCGAATCTAATGTGTTAATGGATCATATTATTAAGACTTTTGATTTATATAAAGTTTATGATATTGATACAACAGATATAAAAGCACCTTTCAAAGTTAGAAAGATTTTAAATAAAAGATATAACGTAGTGAAGAATGCTAATGATGGAATTGATGTATCCGTAGAGGATACTGATAGAGAATTAGCAGCGCGTATGGCTAATGAAATTCGCATGAAAATTGATGTAATTCATAGTGGTTTCTTACGTTCGAGTCAAGAAATAGTTTTGAATACACATCGGTATTCTTTGGATGAACGTCGAAAAAATCTTCAGATGTTTTCGGATAGTTTATCTAAAGTTCGTGAAAAATACCAAATTTATAATGCAGAGGCTCAAAGTGAATTCTTAGCGAGTTTTGTTCCTAAAGTACAAGCTCAATTAGTCGGTGCGAAAGCCAAATTACAAGCTTTTAAAATACAAGGTGCTACAGATTCTATTCGATATTATAAAGCACAAGAGACTTACTTACAAAAACAGTTGACGAGTTTAACGAAAGATGACGGTAGTGGAAAATTCAACCTTGAATCCCTTAATAAAGGGATGTCGTTGACAACAACATTGGAAACGGCAGTAGAAGAATTATCGGAAGAAATATCTGAACAACAGGAATTATTTCTACGCTTCAAGAACATTATGGATTCTCAGGTTTCTGCACTCGTTGGTGTGCAAGTAGCCAAAGTGCCTGTGGTCAAATCAAGACCAAAACGCTCAATATTGATAGCTAGTGCCGCGATTATTTCATTTTTGTTGTGTGTATTTGGCGCGTTATTATTTGAGAACTATAGCCATATTTCGTGGAAGAGTATCAAAGAAGAGCAGGCTTAGACTTGAAGTTAAAATAAGAATTATCCATTCTTTCATAAAAAAATAGAAGCGATTAAATTTTTACAAAACATATCTATCAATCTTTACCAAGTCTTCGGATTTATCGTTGCGGCATCCATATTTATGGCGGTTGCAATGGATGAATACTTGTTGGTAGGGTTGCCATTTGTGTTTTTATTGGGGTATCAAACGATAGTTGACTTCAAGAAAATATTTTGGCTGTTGATGATTTTTTTACCATTATCAACGGAATTTGATGTATCGGCTTCTCTTGCAACCGACTTACCTACCGAACCATTAATGGCAGGATTGTCTCTGATTGTTTTGGTGTATTTGGCGGCAGATTTTAGGCGAATTAACTATGAAGTAGTCAAACATCCGATTATTATCATTTTGATTTTGCATCTTCTTTGGACGTTTATAGTTATGGTTAATTCTAACCTTTTTTGGGTTTCATTGAAATTTATGACTGCCAAAATGTGGTATGTTTTGACGTTTGTGGTGCTTACAACAATGATAGTAAAAACAGAAAAAGACTTCAAAACCTTTTTTTGGTGTGTTTATATTCCTTTGGCAACTACTGCTGTTATTATTTTGATTCGCTTGGCAGCTATTGGTTTTTCCTTTGAGGATATACAAACGGTCATGAAGCCTTTTTATCGAAATCATGTTAATTATGCGGCTATTCTAGCATTATTTTATCCATTTTTATTTGTTGCCTTAGGATGGTACAAACGATGGTCTTTTAATTGGTGGTTTTTGATAGGAAACATTGGAGTTATACTGATTGCAATCCAATTTTCTTATACGCGTGCGGCTTATATGGGGCTAATAATTGCATTAGGAGCGTGGTTGGTTATCAAATGGAAACTAACTAGACACGTATTAGCTGGTACGTTGATAATTAGTTTAATTGGTATTAACTTTTTGATAAATAATAATAAATACCTTGATTTTGCCCCAAATTATGATACTACAATTACCCACAATGATTTTAATTCACTAGTAGAAGCAACGTACAAACTGGAGGATATTTCGACAATGGAACGAGTTTATCGTTGGGTTGCTGCTTTTAGAATGAGTAAGCATGAGTTATTGTTTGGCTATGGACCAGGTAATTTTTATAATTTCTATCGAGGTTATACCGTAGCTAAATTCAAAACCTATGTTTCCGACAATCCTGAGCGTTCTGGGGTTCATAGTTACTTTTTGATGCTACTTGTCGAACAAGGGATTATTGGATTGGCACTTTTTGTTGCTTTGATTTTTCTTTTTTTGATTTATGGTGAGCGGGTTTATCACCAAACAATGAATCGAGAACGCAGGCAAATTGTACTTGGAATTGTGCTTTCGATGATAGTCATTTACTCTTTTCTTTTAATTAATGACTTAGTAGAAACGGATAAAATTGGTTCATTCTTTTTTATGTATATCGCAATGCTAGTCAATTTTGATATATTGAATCGAAAAGAAATTAGAGAAGGAACAAAGCATAAATTAGAGATTAATTAGTAATTCGTTATATTTGGGAAAGGTGTTAAATTTCGCAATAGTTTGACTAATAACTAGTTAACGAATATTTAATAAATAAAAATTAAGTGCTTGGACAAAAATAAACGCGTATAAATAATTAGGATTTCAAATTTTCTGATTATAACGAATTGCAGTGACGCACCTAAAGGCGCTTATACTCTTTTAATCACAAAATTACTACAAACA
>CAKZLT010000611.1 GCA_937127195.1 uncultured Saprospiraceae bacterium | reverse complement strand
CATAAATTAAATCTTCTCCACTTACAGCATCTTTGATATAACCACTCATGGTTACTCGCTTTTGAGCCATTAAAGAAGTGCTGAATAACAAAAAGAAAACGAAGAGTTTATGTTTAATTTGCATTGTTTGTCTAGGCTATTTTTGAATCAATGGTAGAACCTCAAATTTACTATAAATAAAATGATTTTGCTAGAAAAGAGTTTAGTGGAAAGGCTAGAATTATAAAAAATAGCAAATTTTAACATTATAGGAGTCTTTGCAATTAGGCAAGTGGAAATTGCAATATTACTCTCGTTCCCAGCGCTTCTTGACCATCCATCAAGTCTTCTGTTTGGATGATAATATTTTTATTCAAAGATTGATTTAAATACTTCACTCGATGTTGAATGGCTTCGGTTGAAAAACCTGTATGAAGGTGCAAGGTTTTGATTTTCATTTCATTGGCTTTTTCTTGACCAATGCCATTGTCTTCAATGATACAAGTCAGAAAGTCATCCGAAATTTTAAACTCTACCAAGAGCTTTTTTAAACCCTTTTTGTGGAACAAACCATGTTTGATTGCATTCTCAATATAAGGTTGAATGAACATCGCTGGCAATAAAATATGATTCTGTTCTTCGTTAGGAACAGTACAACTAAAATTCATTTCAAATTGATCGCCAAAACGCAATTTTTCAAGATCCAAATAAAGTTGCAAAATCTCTAATTCTGATTCGGTTGGTTTTTTATTATTATTCATGTGTAGTGTATATTTTAGCGCGCTTTTATTTCAATTTATTTATTACGAATTTGTTCGTAGTGTAAATATAGGTTAAGTTTTTTACAAATGCAATTTTACTACGATTTATTTCGTAATAAGGTTTTTATGAAAATAATAGAGTGAACTATTCTGAAATAATCATAGAATATGACTATTGATTCTAGAAAGTTTTTTTGGTAATGAGTGTTGTAAAAGTCAACTATTTTATATATGTTTATAACATTAGTCACAAAAAAAAGAATTACAATAGTTGTAGTTTTTTTTCAATAAAACAGAAAACTAATGAAAAACGTAACCTTGTTTTACTGTATAGTACTCCTCTTAACTTCTTGTGAGAAAGAAAAAAATTGCAATGAAGTAACATTAATTTATCCGATAAATGGAGAATTAACTACCGATATTTATCCAACCTTTGAATGGGAGGGCTGTGGAGATGAAGATGAAGTTAGAATTGTCACACATTACCAAACAGGTGATTACCCAGCATATGTTAGAAATTTTCTACTGGAAGATACTATTATAAAAGGAAATACATATACATCACCCTATCTGTACCCGAACGAAAAGATTATTTGGGAGATTATAGCAAAAGATACAATACGAAGAGGTTATCTTTTAAATCACTACAGTAAAAAATTGGCAGGAAAGTATCTTACAACTAGAAGATTTAGACATTATGATGATTTTGGTCATCTTGATACAACAGAATATACAGAAAATTATATAATGGAGGCTACAGAGACTGAAAATGGGTTACAAATTGATATGCGAGAATTTTACGATGATTGGATTACATATAATTGGAGTCTTTACGACCAATCCATGGGAATGGAAAGTGATCCAGGTCCTAGTCATATGAATCTTAGTAGCCTAAGATACTACCCAAATAATGATAGTATAAGGGTAAACATAAGGAGTTACAAAAGCTATTATGATTATAATGGAATACGGATTGAATAAGTAATAAATTATGTTGAATAAGAAAGTTAGGAGTTAGAAACCATCAAAGTCTCTAACTCCTAATTTATTTTTTATTAAAAAAATATAAATTGACTATCATATTCACTCATCTAATTATTCACTCATTATACCTACCGACCGCTTTCCTCAATGATCTCTTTCAAGTTCAATTTAAAATCTTCACTCTTCAACAACTCTTCCAAACTAATATGCATTCTATAACGCCAATAATGTTTTGGATTAGAAGGAACATTGATGCGTTCGGCTTCTGGATTGCTATGACGTAGCGTCTCACTCATTCCCAACAAATCAGAAATCGGAAAAACAGTCCACATACTAGGCAACTCTAAGTGTTTTTCAATAATAGCTTGTGTTACTTCTATGGTACAATTATTTGGTGCGATACCGTTGATATTCAGTTCATTATTATAAAAACGTTGAATATATGACTTGCTTTCTTCTTCCCACCATAACCTAATCGGCGACATATCATGAGTCGAAGGACTGCTCACAGAATAGTAAGGTGTATCAGCAGCTTGTAAAAATTCTGTTGCTGGGTTTTTGGACATTCTTTGAATCTCTAAAGTCAAAATATCCAAATCTTTCATTACTTGTGGCACACAATCTGGAATCATTCCCAAATCTTCACCACAAATCAACATATTAGTAGCCGATTGTATAGCAGGTAATTTTGTAATGGCAGATTTTGCCCAAAAATCATCTTGACGAGTATAAAAATAGTCGAGATAAATCGCATAAATTTTATCTTGAGTTGCTTTATCAAGTGCTTTATAAGAATTGGTTTTGTAAGAATCAATACGAGGATGAAAAGCCTGACCATTAGAACCTTCAACTTCTATGAAGATAATATTTGAATGTAATTCAAATAGTTTTTCTTGCAAATGAAGATATGCTGCATTTTCAGGTTGATTCAAATAGGTTTCTATTTTTCGTTGAGTATCAAATTCAGGCTGAAATTCTAGTAAATGCGACCCAGATTGGTATTGCAAAAATTGAGACTTGACGAAAGATTTATCTTTTTCAAATAATTCATTAACAAACTCATGTGTAATATAAGGAGAGCAATAACGGTCTTTGTCAAAGTCAATTCCTTTTTCTTGAAATTCGAAAACACTCACAGGGATAGCAGGATTGAAAAACCCTAAAGTTGCTTGAACAGCATCGAGAGGTACTTGCCAAATTCTGAAAAAACCTAAAATATGGTCAATTCTGAACGCATCAAAATATTTGGAAAGTGTTTTGAGTCTATTTTGCCACCATGCGTAGCCATCTTCTGCCATAACTTCCCAGTTGTAAGTCGGAAATCCCCAGTTTTGTCCTAAGTCTGAAAACGGATCAGGTGGCGCACCTGCCTGACCATCAATGTGATACAAATGTGATTGTGTCCAAGCATCAACACTATAACGATAAATTCCAATTGGAATATCACCTTTTAGTATAATTTGATTTTTTCGGGCGTAGTTGGCAACTGTTTTTAGTTGCGTGTCTAGTTGAAATTGCAAGTAATAATAAAAAGCAATTTTATCAAAAACGATACTTTTTTCATCGGTAGCTGTGGTCATTTTTTCAACAGAAAAAATGGCATTTTCGCCCCATTGATTGAAGTCCGCAGTTTGGAATTTATCCCTTAAAATACAGAAATATGCATAAGGTTTTAACCAATGTTCGTTTTCTGCCAAGAAAGTTTTGAAGGCTTTACTTTTAAAAAATGAACATTTCGTTTCATTGAAAATTTGACGAGCAAAATCTAGTTTGTGTTTATTTACAGCTTCATAATCAACTACTTCTAGGTTGTTTAATTCTGTTTGTAGTGCCTTGTAAGCTGCTTTGTCAATCACTTTATCAAAGCCTTTTAAGGTTTCAATATTCAAAAACATAGGATGCAAAGCATAAACCGAAATGGCGGCATAAGGGTAAGAATCAACCCAAGTCGTAGTAGCAGAAGTATCATTAATCGGAAGAATCTGAACCATTTTCATCCCAACTTCTTTTGCCCAATCTACTAACCATTTTATATCATTAAATTCGCCGATGCCTAAGCCATCTTTACTTCGCAGACTGAAAACTGGCAATGCAACGCCTGTTCCTTTCCAATGTCCTGTTGGATACTGAAAAAAAGCATCATTGATGATTGTAATATTTTGACTGTTAGTCGTTTCTGAGTTGAGTGTTCTATTTTTACCAATTTCTAGAAAAATCACTTCTTTTGAAGCGGTATCGTAAATACCGTATTTGTATTCGATATTCACGCCAGCCATGTAGGTCGTTGCTCCTGACCATTCTGGATAATTTTCATTTCCTAGTAATAATGGACGACTCGCGCCCCAATTCCCTAATTGTCCAATATTTCCACAAACACAAAGTCGTTGACCCGATTCGACTCTAGGTGCGTTGATTTTAAATTGTAATTGTTGTTGTTGACTTGTTGTTTTTGCTTTGGGACTTTTATATTTTTTAGTATTAAAAATGACTTCCAAAAATGCTGAATTATAAAGCGCGTTTTCTGGATGATACTTACCACGCCAGCTATCATTTAGAGTAATTTTGTTTCTTTCTGTATAACCATTTCCTTCAAATGTTCGAGGATTGCCCCATTCTGTATCTAGAATGTTCCAATTGTTATCTATCACAACGTATTGATAGTTAAAGGTTTTTTCTTGCATTTTTAGTGTAATTGCCCAACTTTCATCAGGTTGATACTCTAATGCTAAACCGTGTTCTATACGACCATTTCCGAGTGCAGAGGTATTACCAACAACAATCAGTTTTTCTCCCCATTTTGTTTTATAATTGATTTTAAAAGTAATTCTTTGCATAGTAGTATTAGCTCGTTTTTAGTTTTGAATAGTTCTTTATGATTTACTTTTCACTAAGAATTGATATAGCAAAAGGTCTTGATTTTTTTAGGGAAAAACTTATTTTGTAGGAAATTTCCCCATTATTTTAAGTACAATCAAACGAATTAAGAGAACAAAAGGCGTTCCGTGCATGACTGTATCAAACCAATCAATTCCTTGCATTCCGATAGCTCCGCCCCAAATCCAACGTATTTTTCCGACAATATGTGGTTCTGGTGTAAAAGGTGCTAATCCTAAAGTCAGTGACATTAATATCACAAATTTCCAATCATTAATTATTTCTTTCATGCTGTAAAGGTATTTTTTTTTGAAAAATCGTATGTAACGAAAATCACGGAAAATATTTAAAAAAAGAGGTTCTTTATGATTTTTCGTGGTTATCTACAAATCGTATTCAATTAACCTAGTTGAGTTTCTGGTTACTAAATTCGGCTACTGCTATTAAGAAAACAGCGGTAGCAGAATCCAGAAACTTAGAAACTAGAATCGTAAAACGATTTAAAAAAACTAAAACTTGAAATAAACGACATAAAATCATAAAGAATCAAAAGAGAATGTATTTATATAACAAACTATTAACAGTTGATTGAGATACATTTTCGTAAAAAAAATCGTCTTATATGTAATATCTTGTAAAATATAGAGAAAATTACGACAATTTATGATGTAATTTTCTTTTTTTTGCTTAATTATATATTATCGAAAAAAATTATTTGATTGATAATAAATTAGATTTTTACTGATTGTAACATTTTGCAGTGATAACTCTGAAAGAGTTGAACAATTGAAAAGAGGCATTTTAACTGTTCAACTCTTTCAGAGTTGGTACTAGCTTCAATCCTTAACCATGGGTTTACACCCATGGTTACTCATATTCAACCCTTTTCAGGGTTGCTAGACGTGAATTTTGCTATCACTGCAAAACGTTAGAATCAGGATTTTTAAAATTCATGGTTATTAATGTATTGAGTTTTATTTTTTTTCTACTCCCTTAATAGAATTTTAGAGGCATTAATAGTTTTAATTTTTATAAAAAAACATGGAAACAAATAATAAAGAAACCGCAAATAAGAAAAAGAAAAAGTTTAGCGTAAAGCGACTTTTAAAACGAATAGGCTTTGGTGTGTTAATATTTTTGGGGCTTTTAATCGGTGCTGCTGTGGCGATTCCTTATTTTTTTAAGGATGAAATTATGGCGAAAGTGCAAGAAGAAGCCAATAAAAATATTAATGCCACGGTCAGTTTTGATGATGTCAATTTATCCCTTTTGAGAAGTTTTCCGAATTTCAGTTTAAGTCTAAAAGGCTTGGAGGTGACTGGCAAAGATGACTTTGATGGATTGCGATTGGCAGGAATTGAGAGTTTTAACGTGACGCTTGATTTGATGTCTGTAATATATAGTGATCAACCAATCGAAATCAAGAACGTTAGCTTAGACCAACCAAATTTATATATAAAAGTTCTGAAAAATGGAAAAGCAAATTATGATATTGCTATTCCTTCGACCGATACAACAACCGTAACTGAACCGACAGTAGAAGGTGAAAGTACTGATTTCTTGATTCAGTTAGAATCGTATAGTATCAGAAAGGGTAATATCACTTACGATGATGGAACGATGCCGATTTTGGCTAAAATCGAAAACTTAAATCACAGCGGAAAAGGTGATTTTACGAGTTTGATTTATGATTTAAAAACCAAAACAACGGCGGATGCTATTTCGGTAAATTTCGATGGAGTTAAGTATTTGAATAAGGTAAAAACGGGAATTGACTTGGATATTAATATCGATATGGATAAAATGAAATTCACTATCGGTAAAAATGATATATCCATGAATGCGCTTGCATTGAGCCTAGAAGGGTTTGTGGCAATGCCTGGAGATGATATTAATATGGATTTGAAATTGGGTTCACCGAGTACCAATTTTAAAGATTTACTTTCGATGATTCCTGCGGCTTACACAAAGGACTTTAGTGGCGTGAAGGCAAGCGGACAAATGACATTGAATGGAATGGTTAAAGGAACATTGAACGAAACGTCAATTCCTGCATTCAATTTTAATGCTTCTGCAAAGGATGCGAATTTCCGTTACCCAGATTTACCACTTGGTATTAATAATATTAATACAACCATTAAAATCAATAGTCCGAGCAGTGACTTAGATAAGTTAACGGTTGATGTACCAAATTTTCATATTGAAATTGATAAAAGTCCTTTCGATGCGAAGTTTTTATTAAAAAATCCAATGTCTGACCCTTACATCGAAACAGTGGCAAAAGGAACAATTATTTTGGATGATTTGGCGAAAGCTTTTCCTTTGTCAGAACAAGGTGTTGAAGAATTGGGTGGAACGATTAAAGCGAATTTGGACACCAAAACACGAATGTCGTATGTAACCGAAGAGAAGTATGACCAAGTAGAAATGAAAGGAGATTTGGCTATTTCAAATATGGATTATGTTGGCGCAGGAATGCCTAAAGTAACCATTAAGGATATGAAAATGGAGTTCACGCCACAGAATGTAATCGTGGATAATTTTGATACAAAATTGGGAACTAGTGACCTTCAAATGAGTGGAACTTTAGATAATATTTTGACTTACTTTTCTGGAACAAAAACGATGAAAGGTGTGCTAAAAGTACGTTCTAATAAGTTTGATGCAAATGAATGGTTGGGCGGAGAAACAACTGAAACGGCAGTAAATGAACCAACCGTTCAGATTGAAGACACAACGACAGTTGCAACAAGTACAACAGAGGTTTTTGATAAGTTTGATTTTACATTAGATGCAGAATTCAAGGATGTTACTTATGATATTTATCATATTAGAAATACAGTTGGTAAAGGACATTTCTTGCCCAATCAGATGGAATTTGAACAAATGAGTACTCAAGTCGGAAAATCCGATTTTTATATTCAAGGAGATTTGAAGAACGTATTTGGTTATCTTTTTGATGGCGAAACACTTGGAGGAAATGCAATTTTTCGTTCTAAATTCATTGATGCAAATGAGTTGATGGCAATGACTTCACCTTCTACGAATGACGCAAAAGGGCAGAACGGTGATGCGCCAAACGCAGCAAACACGATGCCTATCAAAACAACCGATGAAGAATTGTTTGGTAAGTTTGATGTCAATGCAGATGTTCAGATTGATAAGTTGATTTATGATACTTACAAAATAACAGATGTAAAAGGTATGGGTAACTTTAAGCATGATGTATTTCAGTTGGCTGATTTTGGAGTGCAAATAGGTAATTCTGATTTAAAAGCAACAGGTGTTATTAATAATGCGATTGATTGGTTATTTTATTCAGAACAGAAAGTTGACGGAGTATTTGATTTGTCATCTAAGTTTTTTGACTTGAATCAATTCATGGTAGCAACGCCAGCAGTTGCAACAGAAACTTCGAAGGAACTACCGCCTGCAACTCCTGCACCAACGGAAGATGTAGAGCCGTTTTTAGTACCAGCGGATATGGAGTTTGTGTTGAATGCTGATTTTAAAGAGGTACTTTATGATAAAATGAAATTGAAAAATGCACGAGGAGCTTTAATGGTTAAAGACGAAGCGGTCAATATGACGGATATTTCTACGGATGTATTTGGTGGCTCTATGAAAGTCAATGGAGGTTATGATACAAAAGATGAAACAAAGCCAAAGTTTGATTTTGCGTTGAATATTCAGGACTTCTTTTTGAATAGAGCTTTTGACCAATTGAACACCGTTCAGGCTATTGCTCCGATTGCGGAATATGTTGAAGGTAAGTTTAATACAACCTTCACTATCAATGGTTTATTAGGTAAGGATATGATGCCTGACTTCAAGACTTTGAATAGTAATGGTCTCTTAGAAACGATTAACGCGGTGATTAAAGGTTACAAGCCTGTTAGTGATTTGGCTAATAAGTTGAATGTAGATGAATTGAAAGCTTTGGCGGTTAAAAACACCAAAAATACTTTTGAAGTCAAAGATGGTTTTGTTTCTGTGCGTCCTTTTGATGTGAAAATTAAGGATATAGAAATGAACATCGGAGGAAAACATGGTATCATGCAAGATATGGACTATGATATAAAAATGGCTATTCCGCGTTCAATGCTTGAAAAGAGCAAGGCAACAGCATTGGTTAATACAGGAATTGATTTCTTAGGTGGTCAGGCATCGAAATTAGGCTTGAATTTGAAACAAGGCGAGACTATTAATATTTTAGTGAAAATGCTTGGAACTATTTCTAAACCAAATGTAAAAGTCAAACTTTTAGGAATGGATGGAACATCTGTTTCTGATGGAGTGAAGGATAAGGTTGGCGATGAACTTAATAAAATCAAGGAGGACGCAAAAGCTAAAGCAGACAGTTTGAAGCAAGTAGCAGAGGCACGATTGAAATCAGAAGAAGAGCGTATCAAAGGATTGGCGCAAGCGAAAATAGATAGTTTAAAAAAGGAAGCTGAAATCAAAGCACAAGCTGAATTAGATAAAATTAAAAATAAGGCAAAGGCTAAAGCTGATGAAGAAATTAAAAAAGCGACAGACAAACTTAATGAAGAAGCCAAAAAGAAAGCCGCAGAAGAACTCAAAAAGGCAACAGATAAAATTGATGAGGATTTAAAAAATAAAGCCAAAAGTGAGTTGGATAAGTTGAAAAATAAATTCAAAAATCCATTTGGTAAGAAGAAGAAAGACCAATAAAGGGATATTTTGATATTCGTTAATTTGTTGTTTTTACCTTTCTATATTTTAAGAATGGTGAAAATCTTAAAATAAGACCTACTTTCTGTGTTTGTGCAGAAAGTAGGTTTTTTTATAAAAAAAATGTAACTTCAAAGATTGAACAATTTGGTTTTTTAATGCTTTAATTTTCTATGGAATCGAATAATGAATCAATATATGAAAAGGAGATTAATCCTTTCAAGCAAGCAGGCGTTGCACTTGGAGGTGCAACTGTTTTTATGGTTTTAGGCTATTTAGTCAATGCAATTGGAGCGATAGAAGTCGGAGTGAAATTTCCTTGGACTTCTACGGGAGCATTTATTTTGTTATTTTCTATATTTAATAGCAT
>CAKZLT010000610.1 GCA_937127195.1 uncultured Saprospiraceae bacterium | reverse complement strand
CACGGTGGATATTCTGTGTTTGCCGGCGTTGGTGAAAGAACACGCGAAGGAACAGCGCTTTATCAAGAAATGCGGGAAGCGGGAGTTATTGATAAAACATCTCTTGTCTTCGGCCAAATGAATGAGCCGCCGGGAGCCCGTGCGCGTGTCGCTTTGTCGGCATTGACCGTGGCAGAATATTTTCGGGATGAAATGAAGCAGGATGTCCTCTTTTTTGTTGATAATATTTTCCGTTTTACTCAGGCTGGTTCTGAGGTATCGGCTTTATTAGGTCGTATGCCTTCAGCGGTAGGTTACCAACCAACTTTGGCTACGGAAATGGGATTGATGCAAGAGCGTATTACTTCAACTAAACGTGGTTCTATTACATCTGTACAGGCAGTATATGTACCTGCGGATGATTTAACGGATCCAGCTCCTGCAACAACATTTGCTCACTTAGATGCAACAACGGTATTGTCTCGTAAATTGGCTTCATTGGCGATTTATCCAGCGATTGACCCGTTAGATTCTAGTTCTCGTATCCTTGACCCTGAGGTATTGGGTGAGACGCACTACGAAATAGCTCAAGAAGTGATGCAGTTATTGCAACGTTATAAAGACTTGCAAGATATTATTGCTATCTTAGGTATGGAGGAATTGTCTGATGAAGATAAATTAGTTGTATCTCGCGCTCGTCGTGTACAATTATTCTTGTCTCAGCCGTTCCACGTAGCAGAGCAATTCACGAATATCCCAGGAGAGTTCGTTGATATTAAAGAAACTTTAGTGGATTTCAGAGCTATCTTGGATGGTGATGTTGATGATTTACCAGAGAATGCATTTCACTTGGTAGGTAACTTAAATGCAGCTAGAGAGAAAGCTAAGAAAATTTTGGCTGACGCTTAATTATTTTAATTAATAATTAGTAATTAACAATTAATAATTAACTGTTGTTACGTCATTTTTTTTATAAAAATGGCTTGTTATTGGTTCAATTTTTAGTTTTGATTTCTAATTCTAAATAGTACAATTATGAACGTTGTAATATTAACACCTGAAAAGGAAGTATTCAAAGGAAGTGCTACTTCTGTGAAAGTTCCAGGTATTGGAGGTGCGTTTGAAGTACTTCGTAATCATGCTCCTGTTGTATCGGGCTTAGAAAATGGTACAGTAAGAGTTTTGGCTGAAGGTGGAAAACGTTTGTTGTTCCACATCAACAGTGGTTTTGTGGAAGTATTGAATAATGAAGTTTCTATCTTAGCACAAGGTCTTACAGCAGAATAAAGAGAAAGTAACATATAATATATCTGTTATTACAAGGAAAAGAGCAAGTCATTTTATAATGGCTTGCTTTTTTTATTCCATTTCTACAATAATAATTGTTCCCTTTCCTATCGCACTTTCAATATGTAAATGTGCATTTAAAGCTTCAGACCTAGCTTCAACAGAATGGAAAGCCGTTGTTTTACGTTCTTTTTCAGATACAAAATCAAAGCCTTTTCCATTGTCCTCTATTGTTAATACTAATCCATCTTCATCTTCTAACAGTTGAATATTGAGTTGAGTAGCATCAGCGTGTTGAATCGTATTATTGGTTACTTCCTGAATGATTCTATATATGTTGAGTTGGTCGGTGTTGGTGTGTTTTAGGTATTTGATATTGGTAAAAAAGTGAACTTTAATTTTACTATTATTCAAATCGGTACAAAGGTTTTTTATGGATTCTATCAAGCCAAAACGCTTGAATGTCATTGGTAGTAAATCATCCGAAATTCGACGAACTTCGCTGTGTGTTTCGTTGACGAGGTTTCTAATTTTTGTTTTTAAATTATCATCTTTTTTTAATTGGTCTGTAAAAATTCCAATGGTAGAAAGGTAACTTCCTATGCTGTCGTGCAATTCTTTGGCAATGCGTTCGCGTTCATTTTCAGTACCTTGAATGACCGATTGAGCTACTTTTAACTTTTGGCGTTCTACTTCTATTTTCAATTGTTCCCGTTTTTCTATCATTCTATTAATGCGAATAGTTACCGCAAAAGACATAAAAATGGTTTCTAATAATAGAAAAATTAAACTCACGTTCTCAACAAAAATTGTTGGTAAATTATGAATTTTTAGAAAATAAACATTCGTGATAATCAATGTACTATAAAAGATTAAAAGAAAATAGACAATGAGTAGTGAAGCTGTTTCTGCATTTTTATTTTGGCGAAAAGCCAATAATACAATCCAAAAACTAATGATAATTCCAGCCAAACCAATCAAGGCAGCGGAAGTAGAAAAAAGGGTAATAAACCAAATCCACTCGGATTTAGGAACGATGAAGTAAAAGATACTACCAATGACAAAAACAAGGTTGTAAACCCAATGAAACCATTGACAAACAATATTTAATTTAGGAAAAGTGATAGGGCGATTGAATAGTTTATTGACAAAAAGAACTAAGCCACTATAACTAATGAACAAGCACCAAGGTCTAATAATTTCAAGCAATAAGGGATTTGTACCATTCAAAAAATGCTGAAAAAGTAAACCGCTATTGGCTAAGCCATAGACTAAACCACCAAATAAATAGAGCATATAGCCAATCAGAAAAATGTTCTTGAATTGAAAGTAAACAATAAGTGTTAGGATAAGCACAAGGAGTAAAATGCCGTAAAAAATGCCTGTGATTAAGTTGTTTTGACTGAGTTCTGTTAGTAATTTGTTAGGCTTCCAAAGTTCGACATTGAGGCGAATAGCTTTGGCATATTTGTCCGCCATGAGGTAAATTTCAATGGTCGAATTTGGCGGAATCTTGACTATTGAGATATGATTTCGATAAGCGACTTTTCGGATTTGAAAAGGGTAATTAATACCGCTTTTGTCTATTTCTAATTTCTTTTTTTTATAAAAAACATAAAAATGAAAACGATTAATATAAGGGTCTTCAATTTTTATATTATAAATAAGTGGCTGATTAGAAGTATTTTTGAAATAAAAATGCCCCCAAATAGTTCCTTTGAGACGCTTTCTACTTTTTACTATTTTTTTATAAAAAGGCTTAAAAATGGTTTTCTTTTCTTTAAAAATTGAATCTATTGTTTTATTAAAAGTCGTATCAATATAATAATCAATAATTGTATCTATTTTGATTTTGTCCGTTTTGATTGGGCAAACGATGGTATCTGCCAACATCGAAAAAGATGTTGACATTAGAATAAAGAAGATGTATATTCGTTGGATAATCAACTTTTAATCGAATTTTTTATAAGAATGAATAACGAAAATACTATAAAAATTGTCATTACAGACGACCATGCGATTTTTTCGGATGGATTAGAGCGATTATTAAATACGGAAAAAGAATTAGAAGTTGTGGGCATTGCTCAAAACTTGAAAGCGATGTGGTATGTTTTGGCCAAAAATAAGGCGGATATTCTGTTATTAGATTTGAATTTGGGCAAAGATGACGGATTGGAAGCGGTCAAAAAAATCAAATTGTACTATCCAAACCTAAAAATTATTATTCTGACCACTTATAATCTTCACAAACAAATTGACTTACTCAAAAAACAAGGCGTGAGTGGTTATTTACGTAAAAATATTAGCACGAATATTTTGATTTCAACGATTAAATCTATTCAAAATGGGGAAACGTATTTTGATACAGAAGAAGAATTAGAAAACGAAAATGCTTATGAACAATCAGATGATTTTTTAAAAAAACATAACCTAACAAGCCGAGAAGCGAATATTATACGGTTGGTCGCCAAAGGATTTTCAAGTAAAAAAATAGGCGAAACGCTTCATATTAGCGAATACACAGTGAAGGCGCATCGTAGAAATATCAAATCAAAACTTAATTTGTCCTCTAATTCTGAAATGGTGCAATTTGCTGTGGCGATTGGTTTGGTTGATTAATCAACCTTTTCTTCAAAATCTATTTGAGCTTGTGGCGATTCTAAGTCTTCAACGTTTCTATAAATATCACTCATTTTGATACTGCAATCAATTGATGATAATTCTACAACTTCATCTAATCCTGTATAGATTTCAATTTTCCAATTAGCTTCTGTTTTGGTTAGAACCTCTACTAGAGGCGCATCTTGGTCAATTAATACATACTGCTGAAAAGATGATAATGATTGATATTTCTTAAATTTTAATCCTCTGTCATACCTTACTGTTGAAGGCGAAGCCACTTCAAAAATGACACTTGGATTTGTAATAGTATATTTATCAAATTTTTCAACCTTACCTAGAACTACACAGCCATCTGGATAAACCATTTGATTATAAGTTTCTAAATAGACTTTTTGTTCAGGATTAAAAACTCTTAATGTCTCTTTTTGAAGAGATAAAATATAAAGTTGTCCGAAGATATTCCCCGAAATTTCATTGTGGTTAATACTTGTATTGGGCATAGTAATAATTTTTCCATTGTGAAATTCATATTTACGAGTTGATTTTTCTATCAATTCATAATACTCTTCAATGGTGAATATTTTTTCTGTAACTGAATTTAGAACGTTTACTGTCATACTATTTTCTTTTCTTTTCCAAATATCGCGATTTTTTATCACAAAAACAACGGCTTTCCACCATTATAGTCACTTGTGACTATTTCATCTCTCTTCGCACTCACCTAAATTTGTAAGCGTAAAAAGCATTCTTTCAACGATGATACAAACTAGATGTATTTTGCTATAAATCATAAAATTCACAGCCAATCAGCGTTTTGGAGTGCAATTGAACAGATTAAAAATAATCTTTCGATTCTCACAATCAATTACGCCATCTTGCCGAATGCTGCGATGGATGAAGCAATCACAATCTGGAAAGCACCAAGTCAATTGATAATTGAGCAATTGATAGAAGAACAAACAGGTGATTTTTCGAGGAATGTCTATTTGGAAATTGACGAAAAGAATGCAACCGTTTTCCTACACTTAAACCTTGGTGCTTGAGAAAGTGGGGCTTTATTTTTAATAAAAAATCAATACAAATGAAAAACCAAAGTCTATTCTTAGTCCTAATTGCTTTTATGATATGTTCCTTGAATGCCGACGCTCAGCGTTTTAAACTTCCTAAAAAGAAAAAGAACAAAACAGAAATTTCGAGTGGAGAATGTTCTGATGAAAATTTGAGTTTCAAACAAAAGACAAAAATCAAAGCGCGTTCGGCAGGAGAATTTACTTTACGAAAAATAGCCAATGCACTAACGAAAAGCAAAGATGATTTGACAACTGTGGCGGCTACTGTGATGTATATTGACAATTTAATGCCACGCAAATATTTTAGTTCCTCTTCCAAGACTGACGAATGGAAATGGTGTGGCGGCGGTGATGCGCTTTCCGTTCAGTTGACTAATCGGGAAGGAATGGGATTAGCAAAACTTAATGGAGAGATTAAATATAATGGAACGCCTTTTGAATATGCTGGCGTTGGTAATTATTTCAAATCTTTTCCTGCCAATCAATCGGGACAAATCAAAGTAGAATTAGGCAATGTTTCGGAAGTAATATGGATGTCGCCGCCCAAAGAAATCGCGATTCTTTCGATTAATGGGCAGAAAAAAGGAGAAGCTATCACAATTAATACAGATGAAGATATTGAATTAGAGTTAGATTTTGAGGAAGCGGGGCAAGAAGACGAAGGTACTTTTACACTCAATTTGGTTGCTCGCGTTCCTCCAACCAAAACAAAAATTCAATACGAAATCGCTGTTTTTAAAGGAAAAAGTAAAGTGATTATTCCGAAAGAAGTGTTTGTAAATTACTCTGGAAGTGGCGGTAAATTGTTTAAAAATAATTGCCTAACGGTTACTCGTTCTTTTGAAGAAGTAAAAGAAATCGAAGGTATTGGAGCAATCAGAACGTTAATGGTAGCGCAAGATTGGACACCTGTGACGATTGAAGATAACATTGACAGAGTTGGGTTAGGTTATACTGCAAGTACCGCTATTGAGTATAAAAATGAAGCAAATGGTATCACAACTAATATTTCAAAACCCAATGCTTTTTATGGTCAACCGATGACGGATGGCAAAAAATTAGCGATTGCATCGGTTGTGGTTAAAGGTTCTTTATCTGCCGAAAAACATTCCAAAGATATGATTACAAAGTATAAATTGGAATTACCAAAACCCGCTTTGGAGCAAATTGCGGCAGAAGCTTATGCGGAATTTCAGAAAGAAATCAAAGCGAACTGGAATGTAGAAATCGTAGGAATCGAAGAGGTGATGCAATCAAGCGTTTATCAAGGTTTGAAGGATTATGCTATGGCTAATTCAGATGATTACATTACCGTTCCGTATAAAAATTGTAAAACAATGATTCCGACAACATTGAATGAATTGATTAAGTCAGGAAGTGTTTCTTTTCCTGCGGATAACCCGATGGTTCGCCTCAAAAGAGATTTGAAAGTTGATGCAGTAGCTGCTTTGGTGATTGATTTTAGAACTGTAATGGCAACAGAAACTCAAAAAGTTAGCGTTGTTCCGAGTATTTCTTTCAAAATAATTGGCGATACACGTTCGCCTCAATTTGGGCCAACGGTATTTTCTCAAGGACAATTAAAAAGCGAAAGCATTCCTTATGAAGAGGCACTTAAACAGGTTGAAGGTGGTGTGAATCAATTGAATCTTTTATTAAAAAAAGACCAAATGATGCCAGAAATAGGGAAAGCAATTAAAAAAATCAAAAGTGAAGAAGCAGATAAAGGTTATTTGAAAATTTGGAAATTAGTAGAATAAAACAGATATTCTTGTTGATAAATTTAAAAATAAAACATGAAAAATCTACTTATAATAATCGCTTTAGCTTTGTTTTCGGCTTGTACTGCCACTTCTAAATTATCCAAAATAGGGATAAATTATCAAGAAGGAGATGATTTGATTTATGAAGTCAGAACAAAAGACGATGATAATGATGATGTAAAATATGAAATAGAATTGAATATCAATGGCGTTGAAGACTATTATGTTTCCTATGATTGGGAAGTGTTTGCTGAGCGTTCTGGTACGATTTCTATGAGTGAAAATGCGATTAATAATGCTACAAAATTATCTTTTTTTGAAAAAACAGGCTATGAATCACTAGAAGATGAAACGACTATTTGGGTCAGTCGAAGGGTATTTAAAGCACTAAAGTCTAATGAAAAAATAGAGCTTGAATTGGACGAACGAAAAGAGATTTTTAATAAGACAGGAACAGAAACGTATAGTTTTGGAGATAGAGGGAATGGCGTTCCTTATAATATACCTGTGATTATTGTTGCTAATCCAGATGAGACGATTGAGTTTTGGATTGCTGATGATGCTAAAAATCCAATTATTGTAATGGTAAGCATGAAAGATTTTAGCATGGATTTGATGGATTATAGGTTATTTAAGTAAAAAGACATCAAAAAAATAGCCGTAATGCAAGATTGCAGTACGGCTATTTTTTTATAATAAAGTTTATTTTTCTAAGCAACTTTTTCGCTCATCATCACATCTTTAGCGATAGTCATCGGAATACTAATACATTTTTTTTCCATGTAAGTTAGCATTCTTTCCATTAGTTCGCGAGTATTATCATCAAGTGTAGCTATTTCTTTATGAAAAACCTGATTCATTGCACGAGACTTCACCTCTTTGATTTGAACAGGAATTTGGCGCATAGCCTTTTCTATTTGACGCTGCTTAAATTGTCCTTCAAAATCATTAACTTCCTCAATAACGATTTGCTTAGCTTTGCTTACTTCACGACCTCTAAAAGCCATATTTTCGGCAGCTAATGCTCTCAAAGTATCTATTTCAATATAATTCATATTAAAATCTTCGGTAACTTCTTTATCCACATTATTCGGAATAGCTAAGTCAATC
>CAKZLT010000609.1 GCA_937127195.1 uncultured Saprospiraceae bacterium | reverse complement strand
GAATTGGGCGAAGGTTTTAAAAGGTATGAGGAATGGTTAAATGCGTTAATAAAAAAAGGAACTTGTTTTAATGAAATTTATAAGGAGTGTGTAATTCCTTCTCCGTGTTGGATGGTTTATCGTTCCGAGTTTGAAAAAGGTGAGGCTTTGCGATCAAGCACTTACCCAGAAGATTATGATTTGACTTTTCGTTTTTACATTAATGGTTTAAAACCAATACCTTGCGATATAGTATTACACCATTGGAGAGATTATGCAACACGAACATCCCGTACAGATGAAAACTATGCTGACAATACTTTTATAGCGATTAAAGCTGCCTATTTCCTCCAACAAGAATATGATTCTTCTAAAAACCTAGTGGTTTGGGGAGCTGGAAGAAAAGGAAAAGCTTTGGCTCAAATTTTCATTAAAAAAGATATAGAATTCCAATGGATTTGCGATAACCCTAAAAAAATAGGCAAACACATTTATGACAAAGAAATGCTCTCTTTTTCAGCGTTAGAAAACATGGTAAATGCTCAAAGTATTGTAACGGTAGCCAATCAAACAGCTCAAGATGAAATTAAAAAGCACTTTGCAACATTAGGACAACAACCTATGAGAGATTATTTCTTTTTTTGTTAACCGCTCGTCATTGCGAGGAATGAGGTACGAATGACGAAGCAATCTCATCTTTTTTAGATTCCCAGTCAAGCTGAGAATAACAAAAAATAAAATGCTTATTTTTATTTTATAAAATAACCAATCCTTACTCTATCTCTACTAGCTGCGAATATACAATTTTGTAATTATCAGAGACATTATTTTAAGATAAAAAATATTAAAAGTGTTTTAAACTTCGTTCTTCTAACGAGTCTAATTCTGAATAAATAATAACTTAAATCCTTATTGGTTTGTTACTTATTCACTTATCGTTCTTGGTATAAAAAAAGAAATTAGTTTTTAATTTTTAATGATATACTTCGTAAATAGGTCACTTTGATGAGTATATTCTACTTTTTAGCGTCTAATTGAATTTTTCTGATGTAGAAAAAAATGGAAATACTCTCCAAAAAATAAAATTAGGTTCAAATTTTGTCGAGACAAAATAATAAACGATTTTTTATGATTTTGTGTGTTCATTCAAAATACCAGAAGCTAGTGGTTCAAAAGTTTATTTATATTTTTAAAAGCTACCGTCACGCGACGAAACATTAAAACTTTTGAAAAAGTGTACTAGAAACAAAAGTCCAGAAAATTACTATATGAAAAAGTAAAATTTTAGATAAACCATATCAAATCTATAAAGTTTTACTTTCCAATATAAAAGCATTCAAAAAATAAAAACATGAATAAATTTTTTTTGCTACTATTCATAATAACCATCTCCCAAAATAGCTTTGGTCAAGATTTGCATACACCAAGCGACATTGCAGAAATGATGGAAAAATCCATTATTTATTATTCTTTTAAAGAAAATAAAAACATTGGCGAAGGTAAAATTTTAGACATCCTTGCTGCTGATTATTATATAAATATAGGAGAAGATAAAAAAGAGGTTGTCGAACAATATAAAATTAAGCGTTTTCCGAAGGCTTATAAAAAATTTGAAAAAGCAAAAAAATTAGAAGCTGCTCAAAAATATAGCAAAGCACGTCGATTATATCAAAAATTATTAAAAGCTGACCCTAAAAATGCAATATATGCTACTCGTATTGGTTTGACTTTTTTTTATGAAAAAAATTATATAGAAGCCATTAAATGGAGCAACAAAGCCATTCGTTTCAATAGGATTCACTACCCTGCTTATGTCTTACTAACCAAAATATATCTTAACAGTAATCAAAAAACGGAAGCTATAAAGGCAGTTACAAAAGCACATTTATTAAATAGAAATGATAGGAGTATTATCCAGTTAGTCAAGCAAGTATATAAGCTAAATGGATTAATTTATGATGATACATGGGCGTATGTAACTCAATATTCTATCAATAAAATATCTGATAATGAGGTTGTTATAGAATATAATGGCGAGCCATGGAAAGCTTATGCTGCTTGTCGTGCCATCTGGGAATATGAACCTTATTATACAGAAAAAATGAAAATAACTGATGATAATCTTATTATGCTTAGAGAGTATGAATGCTTATTGAATATGGGAATTGCTTACGAAAATTGGGATAATCTTAAGCTCAAAAAGAAATTCACTATGGGGTTAGCTTTACAAAAAGCTAAAGAGGAAAAAATGATTAATCAGTTCATTCAATTCGAAATTGAGCTGGCCGAAAACCCAAAAATGGTATTTTTATTATCCGATGAAGAATTAAAAAAATTGAGTCGATACATATTACAAGTTAAATCTTTAGAAATACCTAAAAACACTAAAATTTTAGATGGAAATTAATTTCTTTTTTCAATAAAATAAAAAACATATTTTTTTCTTTTTTATTTAAACCACTAAATTACAAATACTTAAAGTCATTTTTTATGATAAAAAAAATAAATGCGCTAATATGAACAAAAAGAATAAATGTGACTTATTTTTCATTTTTTTGTCTCTTCCTCTACCAATTAGTAGTAGAAATTATTAACTTTGGCATAGACAGCCCTCTATTTTAATCAAACAATTAAAGCAAGCCCTAGTACTTTGTCAGCACAATGTAATATTCAATATATTAAACACTTTGTAATCTTTAAATATATTGATTTTACAAAAAACACACTAACAATATTAAGCTAACATGAGATTTATTGCACTAGTACTAATAACAAGTATTTGGCTTCCGTCTGTTCTATTGGCTCAATCGTATAAGCCACTAGAATCGAAAGGTCATTTACCAAGCGACTTCACTCTAGCTCCTTCCACCAAATATGAAAATTTAGTGGACGGTATTTCTTCAATGGCACGCAAAAGAGGTCGTGCAATTGAAGAACAATTCTATTTGAAGAGTAGTTTTGTCATTGATGAATTATTGAAAAGCGGTAAAGTTCTGTTCAATGACCCATTGACTGCCTATGTCAATGAGGTTGGAGATTCTCTCCTTATCGCAGACCCAAAGCTCCGAGAGGAATTGCGCTTTTATGTCGTTCGCTCTGCTTCTGCCAATGCTTTTGCTACACACGAAGGTATTATCTTTGTCAATCTAGGACTACTTGCTAGGCTAGAGAATGAAGCTCAACTAGCTTTTGTTCTGGCACACGAAATCATTCACTACAAAGAAAGTCACGCACTCAACTTATTTGCAAATGCAACTTCTCACGAACACAACTCAAAAAAAGGGCTTCTAAGAACGCAATCATTAGAAAAAGAATTATTATCTAAGCAGCAGTTTTCAAGAGATTTAGAAATGGATGCAGATCGAAGAGGTTTTGAGCTATTCTCTACTTCTAATTACAGTTCTGCTAATTTGACTTCGCTTTTTGATATGTTATCTATCAATAATCGACCTATCGAAAACCTGACATTTAAAGGTAGTTTTTTTGAAACTGATTATTTAAAATTTCCGAATCGACTGTTTTTAAACTCTAGTAATCCTGCTGATGCAGCCGCTTTAAAAGTCAGAAATAGCACGCATCCAGACATTACGCTCCGCAAAAAAGCTATCAAAAATATAGCAACAGACAATCCACATTACAAAAAAACATTCTTAGTTGCTTCTAGCCTATTTTATAAATTAAGAGAAAAAGCACGCTATGAATTATCTTATCTCTATCTGAATGATAATAATTATTACAGTGCTATTTACAACTCTTACGTTTTATTAAATCAAGGTAAAAAAAGTATTTATTTAGAGAAATGTATAGCCAAAGCGTTACAGGGTTTTGTTTATTTTAGAAATGCTAAAAAAACAAATAAAGTAGAAATTCATCACAATTACGTGAGAGGTGAAATACAGGAATTACACTATTTTGTTAATAAATTAAAAAATGACGAACTTAATGTTATGGCATTATCTTACGTTTGGGAATTGTATAAAAAACACCCTAACGATGATGAATTAAAAAATATTACATTAGGTCTTTTTCAACAAATGGTCAATTCTCATTATGACAAATTAGATGCTTTTTATCGAAAATCTCCTTCTTTTGAAACCTCTATGGCTGCAACAGATATGAGTGCAAAAAGCCCAAAAACCAACCGAGATAAAGATTTTATTCGATACGCATTCGTAAAATATTTGAAAGACCCTGAGTTTCTTAATTTCTTTAAAAGCTCTAAAAAACAGAAACATATTCAGCGACAAAAAGCCGAATTTGCAAAAAGTAAACATGGTCAGAGTATTCAAAAAAATAGAAATAGAAGAATAGAAGAAGAAGGGCAAGCCTTAGGTATTGATAAAATTGTCGTTGTTAATCCTCATTATCTCAAGTTTGATAAAACGCGCAGAAAAGGAAAGCAAAAGCTCTTTATTGAATCAGAAGAAGCTAGACAAAATTTTAGAAAAAAAATATGGAAACACTCTAGAATGTTGGACTTACAAACTTCTATTCTTGATATCAAAAACCTAAAATCGAATGATACTCAAAAATATAATGACATTTCGATTCTTAATGAATGGTTTGACCAACAGCTAGATTTCGACCAATTTAATATGCCTAGTTTTAATCAAGATCGAGTTAATCAAATCGCAAAAAAATACAATACCGACTACTTCGTTTGGATGGGTGTAGTCAATAAAAAAGAAAAAAGGAACTTCTTAAACAGCTTATCTGAGTTCTATATGCCTTATAATGGCTTATACAACTTACTGACACCTGCTTACGAATCCTTATTTTTTGCTGTTGTCTATGACGTTAAAAACTATGAATTGAAGATGGTCAAAATGGAATTTATCAAACAAAAAGACCATAGTAGTATCATTAATGCTCATATTTATGATACCTTTTTACAAATAAAAAAGAAAAAATAATACATAGTTAGAGTAAAATTTGGATTACCAATTTTTACTCTAACATTTCTCATAGAACGTAGAACAAAAAAATCCTCTCCCTCCCGACATCTAAGCATAAGTATTAGGCATTCTAAAACTACTTTAGTATTCATTATTTTTGTAACGAATGTGATGCACTTTTCCTTTCGACATCTTACTGACTTTATTGGCAGTAAATTTGAAAGACTTGTTAGAAAACACTAGATAATTACAAAGTAATAATGAAATATAAATTTTTTTTATCCGTTTTCCTTCTATGCTTCGCTATAAAATCAAACGCTCAAATTGTTCCTGGTTATCAAGGGAAACGAACTTATATAGAATACAATCTTCATTTTGTGCCAACCCTTCTAGGTGTTAATACAAAAGGAAGTAAATTCGGTGTAGGAGAACGCAAATCGTTAAGTACTTGGAGCTTTAGACACAAAATTAATATGAATTATGTGACTAAACGAAACGCTGAAATGGGAGGAAGTATTAGCCTCGGAAATACTGGCGTGCTAGACAAAAATAGTTCTTTTGGGACAATTCGATTTACAACAATTGGCTTTAATTATAATCGGTATTTTGTCAGGTCAACTGGAGCTTTAGCACCATTAGGTAGATATTTTAAATTAGAAACACAGTATATTCAAACCGCAAACTATTTTATCAATCATCCCAGAATCGACCATCACTTTGCTTATTTGGGCGCAGGAATTGGTAGCCGAAAAGTTTTTAAAGATTTTTTCACTTTGAATTTATCTTTTCAAAGTGGCTTAATATTGCCTCTTGGCACTTCTGAACAGGCTAATACTTATAAAAATGACGTAAGGCTACGCTTGCAATATCATTATTTATATGAAGTAAATATTGGTGTTGGCTTTTTGCTTTTTTAAAAAAAAAGTCCAAAATGAACAAAAAATTAAAACAAATTGAGCAATTTGTAGAAGAACTTTTTATAAAAAATCCTAATCCTAACCTATATTTTCATAATATAGAACACACAAAAAAAGTAGTTCAACGCTGCAAAATGGCGTTAGAAGAACTAAATTGTACAGAAGAAGAACACTTTTTGTTGTTGAGTGCTGCGTGGTTACATGACATTGGATATTTATATACTTATACCGAACATGAAGCTAAAAGCATAGAAATTGCTGTGCCATTTTTAGAATCTATTTCTTTAGAAAAAACAGTAATAGAAAGGATTCAATCATGTATTGCAGCAACAAAAATAGGTGTAATTCCTCAGTCCAAACTAGAAAAACTATTAAAAGACATTGATGCTGCTTATGGTCTTTACACCAATTTTTGGGAAAAAGGCAATGACATTCGGCGCGAATGGGCATTAACTACATTATTAACTTTTACTGATATGGAATGGATTAAATTGCAGTTACTGTTTTTAAAAAATTTAAAAATGTATTCTAAATACGGAGAAAAACATTTTAAAATCATTATTGAAGAATGGGTTTATAAAATAAATCAACGTTATTGAGCCTAGTCTAAAAAGCCATTATTAAGTAGAAAAACTTTATAATGGCTTTTTTTATAAAAACTCACCTCCCCTATCGAAGAGATGAGTGATAATTAGTTTAGGGAGTAGGAAAAAATAGTTACAACTTCAATTATTTATAGGATATAATCTAAAGACGGCTAACGCCTCCAGAACCTGTTATTTTTTTGTGAATACTTGGAGAGCCTTTATAAAAAATATCTCCGCTTCCTGATATTTTGGCTTTCAAATGCTCTGTTGCATGAATATTAATATCTCCCGAGCCTGTAATCGAAACATTTACGTTTTCAACTTTCATTGCTTCTGCATCTACGTCACCGCTTCCAGTTACTTTGGCTTCTAAGTGCTTCGCAGTACCTTTCAATACTAATTTTCCTGAGCCGCAAAGGTTACCTTCTATAGAATTAGCATTCAAATTCAATCTCATTTTTCCATTTCCTGTTATTCCTAAATCAATTGTTTTCACTTTAAAGTTTCCATCGGTACTAACTTTTCCTGCACCATTTAGCGCAATTGAGGTCAGTTTGGGCATTGTAATATATATTTTCATCGGTGTTTGAGTCTTATTTTGGCTACTATAATTATTATAATTACTGCACTTGTTATTTCTGTTAAATTGGCTTTGAATAGACCAAATTCCATCTTTCACTTTAGTAGAAACCTCTTTAATCGTTGAGGTTCCGCCAAGTAAGCTTGCCACTCCTTCAGCAATA
>CAKZLT010000608.1 GCA_937127195.1 uncultured Saprospiraceae bacterium | reverse complement strand
CGAAAGACTCAATGATAATTCGGCTTGCGCCAAAAGTGATTCGCAAGGACTAAAAGCTAATATCATAAAAGCTAATAGTAGGTAGTTTTTACCTTTTTTTAGGTTAAAATTGATTAGTCGCATAAAGGATTTTTTTATTTATATCGTTATATGGCGTTTACAAGCGTCGAACGCCTTCGAGGCGTTCGACGCTTAGGTTTAACAGTGTACCATCAGTCGTTTAAAAAATTTAATCATTACGAAGTGCTTTAATCGGATCAAGTAGAGATGCACGACGAGCAGGAATAATTCCGAAAACTAAACCCACAGAAGTTGCTATTCCAAAAGAAAGTATAACCGACCAAGCTGAAATAATAGTTGTAATCTCGGCAAAAGCGGCAATCGTTTTGGCGGCACCAACTCCAACCAGAACGCCTAATAAACCTCCGAGTAAACTAATAAATATAGATTCAAAAAGAAATTGTAAAATAATATCGCGACGAGTTGCCCCCAAAGAACGGCGAACACCAATCTCTTTGATGCGCTCCAAAACGGAAGCCAACATAATATTCATAATTCCAATTCCACCAACCAATAACGAAATACCTGCAATAACAGCCAAAACGATATTGAAAGTTTCCTGTGTTTTTTGTTCCTGTTCGAGTAATAATTCGGGTACTTCTATCTTATAATCTCGAATTTCGTTATGACGACGATTAAGCAAACGACTGACCACACCAGCCGAAGCAATCAACTCCTTAGAGTCCTTCACTCGAATAACCAATCTATCCAATTGATGATAGTTTTTAGCTTCATCGCTTTCGTCTTCATCGTTATCCCAATCATTACTAACTAAGGCACTTTGATTGATAGTTGCTCGATTATTAAATCGCAACAATGCCGTATTGATAGGAATATAAATGTCCGAATTGAAATCTCTAATACCCAAATCTTCCAAGCTTTTTTTATTAGAAAAACGCTTTTGAATTACGCCAACTATCGTCAACCAAGTATCTCCACACTTAATTTGCTGACCAATAGGATCGGTTTTCGTAAAAAATTTGGATTGAATATTATTACCTATAATACAAATAGGATAACCTTTTTCGAGATGAATAGAGTGGAATAATTTACCTTTTTCGAGTTTCAAATTATTCAATTCAAAAAAAGCATTTGTAATTCCTACACAGTTTGCTTTTTTGAGCAATCCGCCATAAACTACACTAACAGGCAAGACAACCTCTGGGCTTGTCATCTCAACCGAAGGAATTAATTCTTCGATACTTTTCGCATCTTTGAGCGTTAATCCTGGCGAAAAAGGGCGTTTATCACCTTTCTGACCTTCCTCGTCTTCACCATTACTTTCGGCTTCTAGTAGTGTAGTAATCTGTATATTATTCGTACCGATGAGCTTCATTCTGTCCAGAATTTCTTGCTTCGCGCCAGTACCAATTGCCAACATAGCTATCACAGCACCCACTCCGAATACAATTCCGAGTGCAGTCAAGACAGCCCTGAGCCTATTATCCATTACGCCTTCTACTGCAAGGCGAAAATTAAAAAGAGTACGTTTCATAGAAAAGGAGTTTTACAGCAGATAAATAGTTAGACAAAAATAATGATACATTAAAATGATGTAACACCTTGATTACATAATCATCTGATGATAGATAAATTTGACTTTATTTTTTATAAAAAAAGACACAAACAAAGTTCATTTTAATCAATAATAATCACATTACCACCTCCGCCACCAGAAGTTTTGCTAAGCTTACCTCCGCTTTCTTTTTCTCTTTTAGCTTTGAGTTCCGCAGCTTTTACAGCTTGTTCTTTTATGCGTTGTTCTAGCTCTTTTTGTTCTTTTGCATAAGCAACTTTATCTGCCTCTGGGAGTGGCGTTATTTTCAAGTCGTCTTTATTATCAGGCACAGAAAGCGATACCATTTCACCCTTTTTAACACCATATTTTATAATAATCTGGTTATCGTTAAAAGCTCCTGTTACTACTTCTTGTTTGATTAATTGACCATTTTCATTTTTCTTAAAAACGTAAGTCAAACTATCGTTTTGGATAGCCTCTAATGGTAAGAAAAGTACCTTATCATAAGTTTTTGTAACTATTTTGTTGCTCGTAGTCATTGCAGGACGCAAAATAGTATCGGTTTCGGTCAATTCGATAATCACCTCAAACACTTTTGCATCAAACTTTCTCATTTGCTCACCAATGTTTGCTACATCAATTACTTTTCCTTTGAAAGATTTGTCTGGAAAAGCATCTACCTGTAAGATAACATCTTGGTCGGTACTGATTTTATTAATGTCAACCTCATTCACAAAAGTTTTAGAAATCATCGAAGAAAGGTCTGGTAACTGTGCCACAATCGGATCCCATGGACTAATACGAGAACCTGGCCCTTTTTTGCCTTGCCAGCTACGTTCGTAGATAACCATTCCTGGTTTTGGAGCAGAAATCGTGAACTGTTGAGAGAGTTCCATCATTTGCGTCAGGCGGCGTTGCGTCTGCTCCAATGAACTCAAAATCTCTTGAACCTTTGCCACCGCTTGCTGCTGCTTAAGCTTATAATTTGTTTCTTGCTGAACGTAATCTCTCTTAATACGCTCTAAATCCAACTCAACTCTACGAATAACCGCAGGCGATTCGTATTTACTTTGTTCGACTTCAAGGTCTTTTTCCTTCATATTAAATTGAAGGTTGACCAATTGATCCCGAACGCCTCTTAGTGTAATTGCGGTATCAATAGTGGCTTGTGTCAATTGAGCTTCTTTCTTTTCAATTTCACCCGAAATATCCTTAATTTTTCCATCCAACTCTGAGCGATCAAGTCTAGCTACATAATCACCAACTTCCACCAATGTTCCTTCTGGAATAATATCGGCAATTGTTGTATTATAAATTCTAGCGGCTTGCATTCCTTTTGGGCCTCGAATTTTTTCGGAGCGTTTGGCTTGCAATTCTCCAGTCGCCGTTACATGCACTTTAAATTCGCCTTCCTGTACTTTTATTTCAATGTTTGTTGTAGTTTCTTCGCTTTTGCCCTTGAAACCTAGCCAATAGATAGCTCCCAAAATAGCCACTACAATTACGCCGATAATGATATTTTTCATAAAAAGTATATTATGAGGTTAATGATATAAATAGGTTGTTTTAATATTACTAAGGTAAAAGTATCTAATATTAGATATTAGACAGATAACAATCTATTATCTGTCTTTTTTAAAAGATAGATAACAATTTTCAACAAAAACACTAAAAGAAAATAAGTTAGTTATTTATAAAAAAGAATAACAAGAAGTAAATTATTAGCTAATCAAAAACGTTATTATGTTCATAATCACATTTGATTTTATTTGTCCTTATATGTTTTTAAGTTAAAAAATAGCTTCTTTGTAAAAAGTTAATCACTAGTTGAATTTTAATAAAAAATACAACGAGTAACTACACCAATAAAGTAACTGATATTACAATGAGTAAAAAGCTAAAAGTAACAAAAGTTTTTATGAGTAATTGGCAAAAAAAAGGAAAAAGGTTATTAAGTGCATTTTTTATCATCTTGTTAACAAGTTGTGGTGCAGAAGAGGAAGGTTGTTTGGATATACAAGCAACCAATTTTAATGTAAGTTCAGATGTGGCTTGCGGTGACTGCTGTACTTATCCGACGCTTTCGATGCGAATCAATCATATTAAAAATGATTCTTTGACGTTTGATTTGAATGAAGTTTATTTAGATAATAGTAATATACCTTTTACCGTAAACAGCGTGCAATTTTACGTTTCTGAGTTAGAATTAATCAAAACCAATGGTGAAACGGCAACCGTTTCAGACCAAATTACAGTTACTTTAAATGATAATAGTATTGTTGATTTGACGGATAATTTGGCTTTATACACTAAGAATATTGGTAGTTATACGGAAGATAATTTTGGTTCTATTCAGACGACAGGAGTTTTTTCTAAGGTTCGTTTCTATGTTGGTCTTAATAATCCGACTAATCAGACTTTGCCTGCTTCGGTTACCGATGAGCATCCGCTGGCTACTCAAACGGAGTCTATGTATTGGAATGCGACGGATGGTTATATTTTTAATAAAATAGGCATTCAAACCGATACTTCTGACGCAACAATTACAACTTACGAAATCGGCACAACTGGCAATCAGGTACTCATAGAATTGGATTATCCGATTAGTGTAGTAGCTGGTTTTGATGTGGCTTTGAATATTGATTTGGATTATGGAAAACTACTGGAAGGCATCAACTTTCAATCAGATGATGCAGCTACAGTTATTTCTAAAATAATTAGTAATACAGACGACTCTTTTTCTGTTACGGAATAGACAAGTTGATTGTTTGTGTTAAACATCACTGACAGGCTAAACGTTTTAGTTGTAGTTTTATAATAACTATTCAGAAAAGAGACTAAAAGACCGCGCTGTGCGCTAAGAGAACAGAGACCTGCCTTCGTGCCTTTGGCAGGCAGGTTCTTTTATTGGTAGCCTTTTAAATTATCTATTAAAACATTTTTCAGTGGTGCTGAATAGTAACGTTTTAGGGAGTAGGCAATAAATAACCTACCACAAAGAACAGCGTTGTTTTTTATTTAGACGAGGCAAAAAACCTGCCTGTCGTGCCTCTGGCAGGCAGGCGCAGTCCTAGTACTACTAAGGCGAGTATTTTTAACCTGTCTGCAACAGGCAGGCGCAGTATAAATGAAAAATAATAAGTTCGACTGGTAGGTTATTTTTTTCCTACTCCCTTATAATAAAAAAAAGTAGAAAATTCTTAAAAATCAAGATATGAAAAAGCTATTATTTTTATTGTTTATTCCAGTTCTATTTCCTGCCTGCGATCCTGTCGAACCCGAAGTAAAAGGAGGAACGTTACAGGTTAGCCTAAAAGGAGTTTTTGGAGATTCTCCTTTGGTTTTGAATGATTTTTATAAACTGCCTGATAGTAACTTAGTGAATTTTTCTAGTTTGTTATTTTATATTTCTGATATAAAATTAGTGAATGAAGACAATGAAGAGGTACTAATAAAAGAGGTAGATATGATTAATTTCTACAATAATCATTCTTCTGCCAATACTGCTTCATTGGGCGAAACGTTGACGATTGAAGGCGTTCCTGAGGGAGAATACAAAGCAATCAAATTTGGAATTGGCTTACCTGCTAGCTTAAACGCTACTAGTCCTGCCGATTATACAAGCGACAATCCAATGAGCAAAACGGAAATGTATTGGGATTGGCGCGGAACTTATATCTTTTCGGTAATTGAAGGAATACTGGATGAATCTGATAATGGCGTTCAGGACAATGATGTCTTTATTACTATTCATTCGGGGTCTGATGCAATGTTTCAAACTAAGGAGTTAACGCTTCCGATTAGTATTATAAATGACGTTCAGACCAAGGTGAATTTTCAATTAGATGCCAAAAAAATCTATGTAACAGATACCGTTTTTGATATTAAAAATAGGAATACAAGTCACACAGGAGTAGATGATTCTGATATTGCAGAAGAGATTATTATGAATTTGACGAATGCAATTTCGGCAGAGTAAAATTAAAAGGTTCTTTGAAAAATTTTGTGGTTTCTGGCTACTGGTCTCTAGTTTCTGCTCCGCTGGTTATGCAGAAACTAGTAACCAGAACGTATGTGAATAAGCTAGCACAACAGGTGAAAAATATAATTTAGACTAAAATTTGAGTGTTATTAATTGCTAGATTTTAACATAATTTATATCATTTTGAATTTAAAAAACGTTTTTTTGCTTAAAAAGCTTTTGACTTAGAAAGATATTTCACCAAAAAAAAGAAGTTCTGTCATTTAGGTTTAAAATTATACTTCAATTTTTGTGAGAATAGGCGTTTTTTTAGCGTATTATTAAATAGGATGAAAATGCAACGCCTCTTTTTTTGATTAAATTCGATGATTTAAAGTAACTTGCACTCCATAAGGAATATCAAATTAATCCATTCGGCATGATTTACCACGGTTTAGAAAAAGCCAAAACTGAGCGCAAAAAGAAATTTGCGGTACTAATCGACCCAGACAAAATAAAGACAGAACGCATTGACCAAGTAATTAACTTGGCTAAAGTCTCTAATGTGGACTACTTTTTTTTGGGCGGTAGCTTGATTCTTGATGATGAAATGAATTTTTGTATCGAGATGATAAAAAGAAACACTAATATACCTGTTGTTCTTTTTCCAGGCAGCACAATGCAAGTTAATCACAAAGCTGATACGCTTTTGTTTTTGTCATTAATTTCTGGTCGAAATCCAGATTTATTGATAGGAAAACACGTCGAATCTGCACCTTTGTTACTGAATAGCCCGTTAGAAGTTCTTCCAACAGGATATATGCTCATTGATGGTGGCACTCCAACCTCCGTTCAATATATGAGCAACACGCGCCCAATTCCTGCAAACAAAAAAGATATTGCACTTTGTACTGCGTTGGCTGGTCAGTTATTGGGTATGAAGTTGATTTTTATGGATGCTGGTAGTGGTGCAAAGTTTCCAATTAGCGAAAAACTTATCAAAACAGTTAGTAGTAAATTATCCATTCCCCTTATCGTTGGAGGTGGTATTCGTACGCCCGAACGCGCGGTTGCAAGTGCCAAAGCTGGGGCTGATGTGATTGTAGTCGGTAACGCTATCGAGGATGACCCAACTCTCTTAATGGAAATTTCGAGTGCGGTACATTCCCTAAAGTTGGCTTCTACTGAGCGATAGATTTTTATCTTACTTCTTTTTGAAAATGCTTTTAGAATCGCTTATAGCTATTTTAAAAGCATTTTTTTATTAAAAATAATTACTACTCAGAAGAGAGAAGCGGGACTGCCCGCTGCCATCAGTCAGGTATTATAGCGGTTTGTAACGGCTTCACGCCTAATCTCGCTTCTCG
>CAKZLT010000607.1 GCA_937127195.1 uncultured Saprospiraceae bacterium | reverse complement strand
ATAATCATCCCAAACGTGAACGTTATGAGGAATAACGCCTTGACCTAGTGTAGAATCGGGCTTAAATCTATCCAATTCAATAATATTATTTGGGTCGGTGACATCATAAGAACCAACAAAAGCATCTGGTTTTTCGTCGGTAGTAAAAAGGTATTTACTATTGTCAGAAAGCCATACATTATGCGTAAATAAAGAAGGTGTTGTTCTGCTTCCTAAGAAAACAGGATTCGCCTTATTGCTAACATCATAAACAGAAAAGAAGCCGCTATAAACATCTGCGGTATATAAGGTATCACCTCTTGTATAACAATCGTGAGAGTAGGTTACATCTTCTGCTCCAACAAAAATTGGAGTTCCTGGAGTTGTATGAACATCCAAAAATAAAACACCTCTATTTCCGACATTAGAACCAGAAATATAAGCATAACCATTTTCGTCAATCCAAATATTATGAGCTTTCTCTAGCGTATCCGTGCCGCTTGCTACGGTTAATTCTGGGCGATAAAAAGAATGAGAAATTCCATTAGGTAAGTTACTCAAATCAATGACCATTAATCCGTCACTTCCTTGATCACAAGTCACATAAGCATAATCACCCCAAACCTTAACATCTCGCCAAATCGAAAGAAAACCAGGTGCATAACCAACTTCGACGGGAGTCGCTGGATTAGAAAGATCTACTACCGAAACACCATTTGCTAGGCCAACAATAGCATATTCATTACCATTTGCATCGGTATAACCCCATATATCGCTGAGATCTACTCCGTAACCTAAATCACCAACAAGGCTCATATTGAGTTGTGCGACAGTGACCGAGTGAGTAAGTATAGTTAGTAAAAGTGCGAAGTATATTTTTTTTAAAAAAATCATCTTTGTATTATTCATTGAGTGAAAAATGGCTGTTCTGAGTAGTCAACCGAAGTTAATTGACTAATTAAATTTGTAATTGTACTTATTGGACAAAGATACATGGAGAAAATATAACTTACTGTCAATTGTAGGTCAAGGAAGAGTTTTTTACTTTTTTTATAAAAAAAATCAATACTACTCAACATAGTTAAAAAACGTTTAAAGAGATAATTTAAAAGGCTACTAATAAAAGTGTCTCTATTCTCTTAGCGCGTAGCGCGGTCTTTTAGTCTCTGTTCTGAATAGTACAAGAAATCAAAATACTCTTCAACGGGACTTCAACGAAACTCCCAAATTAAAAGCCTCGATTGGTCAACATTAAATTGCCATCTACATCTAAAAATTGTCCTTCAGGGAACACTTGTAAAAAGTCATTTTTAAAAAAAGTATCAGTCTTTTTCTTATCACTTGCCGTAAGGTATAAGCGATTGAGCAAGAGAATGCCATTGGGAGAAAGTTGTTTTTTGAGACCTTCCAAAAAGTCAATACTCTCGAATTGAGTTGGTATTTCGTCATCTATAAAAACATCCATACAAACCAAATCGAATTGTTGATTGGATTGCATAACATAAGCAAAAGCATCAGTTTGTATCATCTCAATTGGCGATTTGAGATATTGAGTGACGTATTTATTAGCAAAATACAAAACGGCTTCGTCAATCTCTATGGCTGTGTAATGGTAGTTTTGTTGGTATTTATTTTCGAGCATAAAAGGAATGCTGCCTAACCCAAAGCCCAAAATTAATACATTTCCTATCTTTTGTTGGGCAATATTGATTTTGTCAAATGCCTTTCTATAATTAGAATATAAATCACCAAATGAATAAATCGCATTTTCTGTCAATAACTGATAACGCCCTCGACTCAATACCACGTGAAGTATTTCATTGAAATCACTTGAGGTACTTTCAATATAAATATCATTAAAATGACTCCAAATTTTTTGTAATCGAGATGGTTTCATAATTGAAATGGTTCGTGTTTTTAGTTCTTTGAAATTACTTCTTGCTTTGGTTGCTTCAAAACGTTTCTAATCTGTTGTTCAGCTTCTTCAATAATACTTTCATTATCAAACGTATTTCTATCCAAAGCAGGTAAAATCGTACAACGATATTGATAGCCAAAAGGCACAGGTAATAATTTATGCTCTTCCAAATGCCAAAAATTTTCAATAGCTACAGGAATAACGGTTGCATTAGGCATTTTTTTGAGCATAATTCCTACGCCTAATCGTTTAAAAGACCGCATTTTTCCATCTTTTGCGCGTCTTCCTTCTGCAAAAATACAACCCGCACGATTAGTTTTGTTTAGGTATTCCGTAAATTCTAATATCGCTTTGATTGCTTGTCTTTTATCTTTTCTGTCGATAGTAATTGAGCCTCCATTTCGGACATTATAAGAAATACTCGGAAAGCCTTTTTCGAGTTCTTTTTTGGCTACAAACTTGGGGTGATGTGCTTTCAAAGCCCAGCCAATAGCAGGAATATCAAACATACTTTGGTGATTACTTATAATAATCATTGGTCGGTCGGTTGGTAAATCTCCCGCCAAATTGATGAATTTCATGTAGTTTCCTGAGAACAACAATCCATTATTAAGACACCAAACCATACCATCGACCACTTTTTTGTGTCCTTGATAGCCAAGTCGAAGACCAAGCATTTGTAATGGATGAAAGACGACTAGAATTAAACCAAAAACTAACAAAAAAGGTATTGTTGTTATCCAAGATAACGCTTTCAGAATGCGCTTTTTCATATAATTTATCTCTAATTTTTAGCTGAATAATTTAATTGAGGTATGTTTTTTTTATGCCGTGATTGGTGATTAGTGATTGGCTGCTCCGCTGTTTGTAGCAATCAACAACAAAGTAACCAATCGCTAGATAAAAAACTATTTAAAGAGGCTTCCACGGAATTTTTCAAAGAAAAAAAATTATCCTTGTCGAAGCGTCCATAAATATAAATGCTCAACGCGCTTT
>CAKZLT010000606.1 GCA_937127195.1 uncultured Saprospiraceae bacterium | reverse complement strand
TTGACGTTTTAGCCTTTTGTTTTATCCTTTGGGTTTCGCAGGAGTCGGACGCCTTCAAGGCGTCCGACTCCTAAAATCGCAATAAACGCCTGATTGTTGCAGATAAGGCTAAAACGTCAAGCAATCTCTCAGCCGAAGGCGGTCTCTTCTCTCTCAGCGAAGCGGTCTCTTAGCCAAAGGCGGTCTAAACTATTTCTTTATAAAAAAACGTATCAATATTGGAATTAAAAACAAATCGCTGAATAATGCACTAACCAAAGTCAAAGCAATCAAAAGTCCAACAACGATACTTGGCGGATGTGTTGAAAACAGCAACACCAAAAATCCAAAAAACAGAATAACCGTAGTCAAACAAATTGCCTTACCCGTTTCTACAAATGTAATTTGCATTGCTTCATCAACCGACAATCCTTTATTTCTGGCTAACTTGAATTTACTCAAAAAATGTATGGTATCATCTACTGCAATACCAAAAATGATTGCAAAAATCACTGAAACACCAGCCTCCAATTCAATACTAAAATACCCCAATAACGCACCAGCAATCAATAACGGAAAAACATTTGGAACAAGAGAAATGATAACCAAACGCCAATTTTGAAACAAAATCGCCATCAAAATACTCACAATAACAATCGCCATTGCCAATCCTGTAATCAAGCTGACTCGAATGTATTCTGCGTTTTTATCTAACATCAAACTGGTTCCCGTCATTTTGGTTTGAATGACCGAAGAGTCTATGTTTTCAGTTGTAAATGCCATAACGGATTCGCTGATTCCTTTTACATTATCCGCACCTATATCTAATACACTAGAACTTATTCGGGCCGTTTTTTTATCGCGACTGACTAAAATATCTAGCGTTTGAGGAGGAATTCGTTTGGCATATCGTTGGTATTTTTTGAATTTTCCTTTTGACTCTGGAAATGTATAAGCAGCCACATTATTAGCATTATGCGCCCGATTCAGTCCTTTATATAAAGAAGTAATCGAAGAAACATTTTGCACATTTTCATAGCTAGCCAGTTTATTTTCAATCTTTTCAATCTCTTTCATTACCTTATAATCGTCCGTATCATAGCCATCTTGTACCATTACAGCGATTTCTAGTGGACGAAAACCAGCAAAGGTTTTTTCAAAATAATGATAATCTGCCGTAATTTTTTTACGAAGAGGTAAGTTCGATTCCAACTTATAATTCGTAGTAATCATCGAAATTCCAACAATACAAATAATCGTAGCAACCGCACCTCCAATCGCAACTTTACGGGATTGTTCTTTGGTGTATTTATAAAACCAATTCATCCAACCTTCCCAAAATGCCTGTCCTCGTCCTTCCTTAATTAGTTGATCCGCTTCAAAAAATGACAACAACGCTGTAATCAGTACTAAAACGATTGCATAAGCAATCAAAACGCCAATCGCTGCATTAAATCCGAACTCACTAATTGCAGGAATTTTACTGGTCATTAATGATGCAAAACCTGCCGCTGTGGTCAAAGAAGTCAACAGTGTTGCCGTTCCTATTTCTCGAATTGTAATACGAATAGCTTCGTTTTTAGAAAGTCCTTTTCGGAGTTCATCCACATATTTGGACATAAAATGCACGACATCCGAAGTCGCTACAATCGACATCATCACAGGATAAAGTGCGGATAATGCCGTAAAAGTACGCCCAAAAACAGCCATGTAACCACCAAAAAGTAATATACTCAAACCAATTGCAGTCATTGCAATCGTTACTCCTGCCTTTCTTTGAAAAAGCAAAATCATGATAATCATCGTCAGAATGGAAGAAATTCCGATAGAAACCATCAATTCTCGCTTTTGCATCCTAACTAATTCTGCCTGAAAATTAGCGCGTCCCAAAAGATGATAATCATCAAAATTATATTCCTTTGCCATTGTATTCAACTGATCGATAAAGTCTTCCGCAATGGCTTGATCCATTTTATTAAGGTTCTTAATCACGATTACCGCAGCCTTTCCATCTTTGGAAATTAAACGATTTACAACTACTTCATCTTTCAATAAAGTAGCCCTATCGCCAGCCAATCGACTTGCATCGTCCCTATGAACCGCAGGAACGGTCATCGAAAATAAAGGTGGTTTGATAACAGGAAATTCGAGTGTTGTGATGGATTGAGTTCCTGTAACGCCTGGCAGCGTATCAGCACGAAGCGTAAATTCGTGTAATTTATTCAAGAAAACACTATCAAAAATATCAGGTTTGTTTTCAATCGCAACTAATAAAAAATTATCATCTGCTTCAAAATTTTCTTGAAACTCTTCAAAGAAAACTAAATCGGGGTCTCCTTTCGGAAAAAACTGCTGAAAATCAAAACTAAACTGCAAATTAGTAACCAACGCCACAGCACTACCCAGTGATAAGGCAACAAATAACGCAATAATCCAATAACGAAAATCTCCTTTCATGCTATCTATTTACACGCCCTAAGAAAACCATTAATCCATAGTTTTTTTGACAAAGAGCTTATATTTATTTCATATTTGCCTAACTAACATAACTTTTCCTTTAATGTTTTGAATATTGACAATACTCAATTACTTACCAATTCATTTTACGCAAAAATACTTTTATTAGTAGCACGGGAATCACCGAGGTTTCGCATACGCATCAACACTAAATTGTATAATGTTTAATTAAGTGATTAACAATAAATTAACTCCATT
>CAKZLT010000605.1 GCA_937127195.1 uncultured Saprospiraceae bacterium | reverse complement strand
CTAGAGAGTTATCCCGTTTGCCACTACCGCCGGAGCCGGGGGTAGATAAAACAGCCTGATCAGCGGCAAACCGGTTGCCTTTGGCGGACAAATCAAAGACTTTAGCATTGAGTTTTATTCGATTTGGGATTGATGATATTCCGAATACATTGAGTCTATACGAAAGCGACGGGACGATTAATTACGATAATATTGTGCCTTTTTCGGCGGCAGATTATGCTTTTATTGGGAGTTATGCGCAACCTATTGGCAGCAAAGGCTTGACTGTTGGCGCAAATGCTAAGGTTATTCGACGTATTATTGGACCTTTTGCGAGTTCATGGGGCTTTGGTTTGGATGTCGGTGTGCAATATCGACCAAATGAAAATCTTCGATTGGGCGCAACAGTAAAGGATTTTACTAGCACTTTCAACGCTTGGCGTTTTAGTTTTACGGAAGCAGAAAAGGAAGTTTTGGCGATTACAAATAACGAAATTCCTATCAATTCAATGGAGATTACGCGTCCTCAAATTGTATTAGGTGCAGCTTATCAATTCAATTTTGGTGATTTGGGTTTATTGACCGAAGCTAATTTTACGCTTTTCACGGACGGACAACGCAACACTTTAATCGCTGCCGACCCGATTAGTATTGACCCTATTTTGGGTATTGAATTGGATTATAAAAATTTCATTTACCTCAGAAGTGGTATCAATAGAATACAACAGGAAAGAGATTTAACAGGTGAGCAATTTTGGGGCGTTCACCCAAATTTGGGAGTTGGGCTCAAAGTTCGTAAACTACATATTGATTATGCTTTCACAAATGTGGGAGAGTCTTCGGATAATACTTATTCTCATGTGGTTTCATTTTTATTAGAAATCAATTCTAAATTTATGAAACAGGCATTGAAGCGTCAGAATTAAAGATTTAACCATTAATTATAATTTTATAGCTCGCGGAATCTATATGAATTCATATAGATTCCGCGAGCTATAAAATAAACCCGCGCTCCTTTCATCTAAAACACTACTCTTTTTATTCCAACTCTGCTAATTTCCCTCTCGACACATTATAATCATTAATAAAACCTTCTTCACTAGGTCTTGCCATCAAAAAAGCAATCATTCCTAATCCAAAGAACAAATAGAAAAACGTAGAACCTGTCAAAAGGACAATTACTATTGCAAATAAATTTCCTCCTTCTAGCATCGCAAATCTGACAATATTAGACGTTCTGTAATGATTAAATTTAGCGTGAACACCTTCTAATTTCTGCCCTGATGCTTTCATTTTATTATAAAGAAAATAACTCAACCCAATTGTACTCATAGACAAAATAGGAACAATCATATTAAATGGACTTAAATCCTCTATGGCTATTTCGCCTTTAATAAAAAAAACAACTAAGGCAAATAATGTTTGCCCCATAATCAGCGCAAAGTAGATTAAGTTTAACGTTTTAAAGCTTTGCTTGTTGGTTGACATAAGGTTTTGTGTTTTTATTTTTTAAAAAATGTAATTCTCGTTATTAAAAATACACATTTTTGCACAAACAAAAAGGGTTGAATACTAACTGTATTCAACCCTTTTTGTATCATTTTTAATAATGAATTAACGAATTCCTTGCATTAATTTTTTCAATAATGGATTTAACAACATTACCAAAACACCAGCACCAATAGGAATCAATGTAAATATCAAAAAGAAAGTAGAAAGTGAATATTGAGCCGTAATTGTATCAATCATTCCACCTAATTTGTGAGCCGTTTTGTTTCCGATAGCAATAGCTAAGTACCAAATACCAAACATGAATGCAATCATTCGACCTGGCACTAATTTACTTAAGTAAGAAAGTCCAACAGGAGATAAACAAAGTTCGCCTAAAGTATGGAATAAATAAGCTAAGATTAACCAAATCATACTTACTTGTGCCACTTTTGCTCCTTGAGCAATACTTGCAGAACCAAATACTAAAAATCCGAAACCAATTCCTAAAAGAATTAATCCGAAACCGTATTTCATCGCCGCACTAGGATTGTACTTACTCTCCCACCAACGTGAGAATAATGGCGCAAACATAATGATATATAATGAATTCAAGATAGCAAACCAAGTTGCAGGTACTTCTGTACCAACCATTGTAAACTCTCTGTATAACTTAATAATCACCAATATCCAGATAATCACAAAACTTGCTCCTAATATAATATTAGAAAGAGAAATCGTTTTGAAAGTCTGTGAGAATAAACGTACTAGAACGTAAGTAATAATCACCAAAGGTACAACCGTTACGATAGTATCTACAATTTTGAATATACTTGCTGCATTACCTGATAAGGCTCTTGCTGTATAATCTTGTGCAAAAATCGCCATAGAACCAGCCGCTTGCTCGAATGCCGCCCAGAAAAATACTGTAAAGAATGCAAAAATAGCAACCGCAGTCATTTTCTTACGAACAACAGGTGCATACCTTGTAATTCTCATTACCAAAACGATAAAGAAAGCAGTAACAGCCGTCAAAATCATATAATTGGCAACATCTCCACTTGCTCCTCCAGGTAATACTTCAATACCACCAATCTCATACAATGGGTCGTTGAATATCCAAATAATCGACAAAATAGAAAATACTGCAATTAGAACATAATCCAAAGGAAGGAAAGGATTCAACTTATCTCCATCAGGAATTTCAATTTCTGCGTCGCTAGTTGCTTCTGGCTTTTTACCAATATCACCAAAGATAGGTGACGCAAACCAAAATTGTAACATTCCCAAGAACATAAATATACCAGCTAATCCAAAACCAATACTCCATGAATAATTCTCTCCGAAGTAACCACAAAGCATAATTCCTAAGAATGCACCTGCGTTTACTCCCATGTAGAAAATGGTATAAGCACCATCTTTCTTATCTGGATGTTCTTCATACATTTTAGAAATAATGGAAGTCATATTTGGTTTGAAGAAACCATTTCCTATTATCAAAAATGCAATACCTATATATAAAAATAAAGGTGTTTCGACCGCCATTGAAGCATGACCGAGCGTCATGAGTAATGCACCGACGACAACCGCATTTCGATAACCAATCATTTTATCTGCGATATATCCGCCAATAATTGGTGTCAAATAAACACATAAGGCATAAGTTCCTAATAAAGATAAGGCTGCTGAACGTTCCCAGCCCCAACCAGGATTATCACCTGTCAATTCTCCAATCAAGAAAATGACTAATAACGCACGCATTCCATAATAAGAAAAACGCTCCCACATTTCTGTAAAGAAAAGTACAAACAAACCTGAAGGGTGTCCTAATACTTTTCCATTTTTGTATAAACCGTCTGGCATAATAAAGTTTTATTTAGTTGGTTCTCTCTCAATAATAGATATTAAATCTGATTGATTTTTCTTTTACTCTTGATGTCTTTTCCAAAAAAGTTCCATCAATTGCCGATTTTTCAACATAATCCCCAAATTTATAATAAAAATTCTATTTTCTAAATTTGATATGGCATAAATTCAAATTTACCCTTTATTATATCGTAAAAATTTGATGACTTTGAATAAAAAATGCTTTAATGTCTTTATATTAAAATAACTATAATGTAACTTGAGGTGTTTTAAAAAAACCGTAGCATTCAAAAGCGATAACTTCAAAATACTACGGTTGGATATAATTTAGATTTTTAAAATCTCTATAATTTCTGGGTCTATATGATTTGAGTTGGTCATTAGTACTTTTTTATCGATTCTCTAAACCTTATAGGTTTTAAAAACCTATAAGGTTTGATTGAAGTTTGATATAACC
>CAKZLT010000604.1 GCA_937127195.1 uncultured Saprospiraceae bacterium | reverse complement strand
CTGTAACGGTTGAAGCACTACTAATAGTCACGTTAGCAATTTGAACACATCCCGTAAAATCAGAAACGGTCACTTGATAATCACCTCCTGCCAAACCTGTTGTAGTAGAAGTATTTTGAGTTGGTGTTGTATTCCATGTATATAAATAAGGTGGTGTTCCGCCAGAAGCTGTAACAGAAGCCGTTCCGTCCATCAATCCACCACAACTTTCTGGTGTAGTAGAAATATTCAGTGCAATTGCACAAGGATTAGAACAAGCCGAAGCTGCACTAGCTATCAAACTAGAACGATCGCCATACCCTGCTGCACCTGCTTGACCTGTCAAAACTGCTCTCATAACAGTTGCCTGCTGAGTCGTAAACATTGACTGACAAGTTTGGTCTTTCATGTAATCCATATAATTGGAATACATATCATTAGAACCACAAGACTGAGGAATGGAAGTCGGACAATTTGGATTAGCGATTCCTGTTGGTGCTGCCTGATCTGGCGTGTCTGACAAACCATCATCAGAACTACAGCCTAAAGGAACTCCCTGACTACTCGTTTCGCCCCAAATGTCTGGCAAACCTAAGTAGTGTCCCATTTCTCTGATACAAGCTACACCATCTCCGATTGCGTTTCCTGTTGTCCCAAAAAATTGGTAATCTACTACAAGTCCATCTAATACATTTGAGCCTGCAAATCCACTAATTGGAAAATAGGAGTATCCTTGAATACCACCAAAAGTTGTTGTACTTGGTACGGCAACCGTCCAAATATTCACATATCCCGCTGGATTCCACGAAGTTGACGGTTTTATTGTATTTTCAATATAATTCAAATCTACAATAGAACTAGTCGCAACACTTTGTCTGTCAATACCATTAGTTGCAGTTCCTGTTGGAGAAACATTAGCCAAACAGAATTCAATTTCTGCATCGGCTGCCACTCCTTGAAACACCAAAGGTGTACTCGAAAAGTTGGCATTCAACTGACGAAAAGCATCATTCAACTTGTCAATCTGCGATTGAACTTGGTTGATAGATAAATTCGTTCCTGTTCCGACAGCGTCATTCGGGTCATGAATAACGTGTACTACTACTGGAATTTTAAGTACTGGAGGCGAACCTTCTGGTGCATCTTGATTAGGTTCTATCGACATTTGTGAGATAGAAGGTAATGCTTGAAGGTAACTTTGTAGGTTCTGTGCAAAGCTGGCATTTTGTTGTGCCAAACGCTGTTGCATGTACGCTGAGCCATTATATGGCTGAAAGTTATACGTCGATTGACTGTGTAAAAATGCTTTTTCGCTTGATTGCGCTGGAAATGCCGAAGGCTGTACCAATTGTGCAAACGAGGAATAAACCGTACAACAGGTCATGAAAAAGGTAAAGAGTAAGGCTTTACGCATAGTATTTATCATGATAAATGTTTTTTGACTAGAAATCTAACCAAAATAAATGTAAATTATTTCTATTTTTTGATTAAAAGCAACCAAAAAATCATGTCACTAAGTAACATTAAAAAGCTCATTTTGCTCCAAGTAATTTGGATTAAAACTAACTTTTTTATAAAAATACTTGAATTAAGAAATTCAAGAACTTATCAAAACTAATGAAAAACAGGAGCTATTGAAAGTATTCATTTCTAAATTTTCAAATACGTCTCCAAGATTGCGCTTGGTAGCTACTGGTTTCTGGTTGCTAGTTTGTGCTGCCGCCATTACCGTTAGTAATGGTAGCAGAAACTAGTAACCAAAAACCAATAAGGAATACCTCAACTACTCCAAAACGAGAACTCGGAATGATTTATTTTAAGGCATCTTAACTTACTAACTGCTTTGTATCAAATCAACTACTTTTTTTGCATTATAATCGTTATAAAACTCTTTTCCGATTGCTTCTTTTCTAGTTTTAAGATGATTTAGTTGAAAAGGTGTTAACGTTAATCGACTTAATACCTTACGAATATTTCTGTGGTCATTTTCCACAATACAAAGTTCCTCTAAACCTGTATCTTCTACCATTGGCGTATTGACAACACAAAATCGTCCTGTAAAAATGGCATTTAGCAATTTTAATTTCATTCCTGCTGATTGGAAAGAAATCAGAATATTAACGTGTGCATTATGAATCAATTGTTGTAAATCTTCATGTGGGAGATTCGCTCTGACCGAGATATTATCATATTTGCTTGCCAAATTCAATAATCTATTCGTAGGATTCAATCCTGCTATGATGAAAGGCATTTTGATTTTTTTTTCTTTAAAAACCTTTTCTATCAAAAAAATCGCGCCTTCTTCGTTATCTTTCACACTCAAATCGGCATGAAATAAAGTATAACTTCCTTGCCCAACTTGACTTACAATCTGGTCGTTAGGGTGAAAAGCTGGAATGTAATGTGTTTTATTTTTAAAAAGAAATAACTTCGCTTCATCCTGTGGCGAAATCGCCAAAACTTGGTCAGCATATCTTAATATACGTTGAAAACGTTTGAGACGAAAGCTTTCGAGGCGAAAAAATGACTTTTTTATCCAATTAGGTTCTAAATATGCCAAATGTTGATAATATTCAAATTCAATATTATGCATTCTAACAATTTTCTGGCGGTGAGCCAACTGAGGATGCGACAAATAATAACAACAATGTAAGCCTTCAAATATAATTGGCGCATCTAAATTTATTAGTCTTTGGAGTAAGATTTTAGATTTTCGGGAGTTCGTAATGTACGGCTTTAAAGAGATTTGTGGTAAAATGCCCGTTTTTCTATCATAATAATAAACTTTTTCACAATAGTCTTCTAGTATCGTTTCTTCCGTTCTTCCATAATTGAAATTGTGTAAATATATCTGTACGCCGAGCCGATGTAATGCTTTTATTCTATAAAAAACATCAATCACGCCGCCATAATTTGCAGGAAAAGGAACGTTGAAGGTAACGATGTGTAATTTCATAAATTGTGTTTTTGTATTTCACACTCACAATAATAAGGCATTTTAATCCTATTTTGCCTTGCTTTTTGAAAATGCTTTTGAAATTTCATAAAAAATATACTTAAAAATGGAACGCTCTTATAATTAAGTAATGTTAATTAGGTATATATTTCCAAAAAAAAGCATTCTTACATTTAATGGGTGCTGTTTTTTTGTTACCTTCCTCTAACAAGAATAGAAGTACGGATCTAGGCTTTTCAAATATTTTTTAAAAAAACCAAAATAGAATAGGTGAATATAGAAAAAATAGACAATTTAGACGCTGCAATTGTTAAGTCAAAACTATTAGTTGCTGACCCTTACATGAATGAATCTCAATTCAAGCGGGCGGTCGTTTTGCTTTGTGAACACAATAACGAAACAGGTACTCTTGGTTTTATTCTCAATAAGAATTTGAATATAAAATTGAATGATTTAATTGCTAGTTTTCCTGATTTTGACACTAATGTACACTATGGCGGGCCTGTGAGTACAGATACGATTCATTACGTTCACAATGTGGGAGATTTGCTTCCTGAAAGTATTAGAATTACAAATGGTTTATATTGGGGAGGAGATTTCGAGCAGATGAAAACACTGATAGCTACTGATATTATTAAACCTGAAAATGTTCGTTTCTTTCTCGGTTATTCGGGTTGGGGCGCAGGTCAATTACAGGAGGAAATGCGTAATCACTCATGGCTTTTGGCTAATCTTCACGCTAACTTTGTATTCAAATCAAAAGGAAATTCTAAACTTTGGGAAACTGTTTTGAGTAAAGAAAGTGGTGTTTTTGATGTTTTGGCGCAGATTCCGAGTGATTTGTCTTGGAATTAAAAAACCTTTTTTATTAAAAAAGCCACGAATGCACGAATGTTTCTATTGAAAAGCATTTGTGCATTCGTGGCTATTTTTTTATAAAAACCTTATCGTTTCAAAAGATTCGTCCTAACATAATCAATCATTGATTGCTGGTAATTACCAATATAAATAAATGACGCCGAAACCGCCAAGAACAAAAGCCCTTTCAAAATAAAATTAAGAATCGTCACTTCTGCATCAAACACATAAACGACACCAAAAACGGTAACAATCGCGTAAATCACGCCAATCAAAATCAATTCTCGCCACTTCAATTCGATTTTGTCAATTCGTTGAGCTGCTATACTAATCACCAAAAGCAAAACAACTCCTGCCATTACGGTTGCAAAAGGAGCTGCAAGTGCGCCATATATTGGTATAAATATAATATTCATCGCCACATTAGCAATAGCCGAAGATATTGTGGCAATAGAAATAATTCCCGTTTTTTTGTGATATTCTAAGATGTAACTAAAAAATCGATATTGCCCACCAACCACGAAAGTAAATCCAAGAATCGGTATATAAATGAATGCGCCTTCATAGCTTTTGGCTGCAAAAATAGTCACCAAATCCTTAGCAAAAAGAAATGCTCCAAGATTAGCTACAATCATCACAATCCACATTAATAAAGAAAATTCAGACATTTTCTTCTTTGTGTTTTCTTTGTCATGCACCAAGCCCGAAATCGACACAGGTTGCAAAACGGTGGACATCGAAGTCTGAATCATCAATATAATCATGGCAATATTAGCCGCTAAAGAATACAAGCCAACATCAGTCATATCAGCGTATTGTGCCAAAATCAACCTATCAGAAAGCATATTTATCCACTTAGAAGCTAAAGAAGGTATTAATGGAATCGAAAAAACTAATGCGGTTCGAAGAATCACTTTATCAAAACGCCAAACCAATATTCCTTTTTTGACAAAGTAGGTTGTCATTACTATAAATATAAATAAGGATGCCGCTAAATTTCCCCAAAGTCGTGCAATCACGCCCAAATCCCAAATAATCAATAATGGTAATGTCAATAATATATTGGCTACAGTACTCAACATTTCGACAATACTATTCATTTTTGAAAGTAAGGCTTGTCTCATATAAATAATACCAAATGTTCCTAATTGCATCAAAATAGGCGGCAAAAATGTCAGTAAAGCATAAGGATACAAGGAAGGAATTTCGGTCGCTTCTACCAGCCACCATTGAGTACTATAAAGAACTAACAGCAGCACCAATAGCCCATAAAAAGCGACAAACCAATAAAGCGTAGAAAATAAAGATTTAAGTTTTTCTGGATCTTTTTTGTAATCATGGAAAAAACGCCCAAAAGCAGCATCCAAACCAAATGATATAATAATAGGCATGACCTGCGCTATGGTATATAAGGTACTAAAAATCCCCATTTCGTCGGGGTCAAGGTAAGCTGTATAAATAGGCATCAGAAAAAACAGCAGCCCTTTGGTCATAAAACTACCCATCAAATACCATTTCCCATTCTTTATAACCGATTTTATCCAGCTACCTTCATGAATTTCGGTTTCCTCTGCTTTCTTATTTTTATCAGGTAAATTCAATTCTTCTTCGTCTAAAGTATCTTTCTTATTCATTATTCTTGGATTTATATACCCCTGTAACGTATAAGTTGAGTAAAAATACTACTCGTTCTTTGTTTTTTTTATAAAAATGGTATTCGCCAAAAATAATGTTTCATTAACGAAAAAAAGATGCTTTACCTCTTTTTGTATAAGGAGACCAACAATTTTTCTTGCTTGCGAAGTAGTCAGTCAAACTAATCATGCTATTCCAATAGTTTAATTTCGCGCCTCAAATTTGCTCTAGCTAATCCTTCCTTTTCTTTAAAAATAGGTGTATAAAAGATGCTTTCACGCTCCAAAAAATGCTTCAAAACCTTGATTCTTCCCTTTTTATATAACGCATTCGGATAAATCCAATACTCTTTCCGAACGCCTTCCGTGTATCTCTGATAAGTCTTCCAATTAGATGCCAAAATAGATAAATCCATATCTAAAAACAATTCAATTCCGTCATTTTTGCTCCTCGGATAATGACCAAAAGTACTCATTATAGCTCCTTCAACCCATTCTATTTCATTCCTCTTAAATTGGTGCGAAGTGTTTTTTGAGAGTATTTTTATAAAAAAATCGCGGCTTCTTGCTTCATTATTTTTATAAAAAGGCTGATAAATCACATCATGAAACCAAATAGCAACCTCAACAATCTCACGATAATCAGTTGACAGACAATCATTTAACTTAAACAAATTATAGATATGACTCAGATTATGGTAATGCCGATGAGATTGATTGTAATATTTATATATTTGATGAGTCACCGATTGATTATCAATATCAAATGATTCGTTTAATGACTTTTCCAATCTGCTTCCTTTCTCCAAAATATAATGATGCTGTTCTTTATTCAAAAATTTAGAAATGATTAATTGGTCTAAGTTCAACATAGTTAAAGTGTTTCTTAAGATGTCCGTTCTTTTGTAAAAAATCAAATAAAGCAATCAATATTAGTTACATTTTTGTTAAAGTAAGTTAATTTGACCATAACTTTTAAATTTCTTCCGTTACTTAGTTCATATTTAAATGTCATTAAGTACCTAAGCACAGATAATCGTCACTTTTGACAAGGTTATTTTTTAGGTAGTTTTTTGCTAAAAAATCATTGAATAGAGCCTTCTATTGAATGCTTTTTTAGTAAAGAAATAGCAAAAAAGAAGCAATCACAAAGTGACAATTATCTGTGTTCAGGTACTTATCATAATTCAATGCATGCGAATACTATTTTTATTTATAATAATATCATTAGCTAGCGGTCAATTAATTGGTCAAACAACGGATGAAGCTAATGTATCAAACCTAATAGAAAATTATCAAATACTCAAGCAGCAATTGAATTATAAAATGGAGTATTTTATTAAAAAAAGTACTAATAACTGGGTATTAAACGCTACTTCGGTAAAAGAAAATACTTCATTATTTAGTCATACTTCAACGATACCAAGTGCATATAGCTATAATGATTTAGCCATATTCTGTAAGTTAGAAGTACAATTGGAGCAAAAAACCAAGATACCTATCAAATTTAGGTTAGGCGAATTTAATCATATTGAAAAATTAGAAGGGAAACCTTATTCACCGTTTTTGGTTCGATAATTTATTCACTCCAACGATAAGTAGATTGTTTGATTTTTGCCAAATCTAATAATCTATCAACTACTGTTGCAGCCACCTCTTCCATGGTTTGAGGGCGACTGTAAAACGAAGGAGAAGCAGGGCAAATGATGCCACCAGCTTCCGTAATTACTTTCATATTATTAATATGAATCAAATTGTAAGGTGCGTCACGAGGTACAAGAATCAATTGACGACGTTCTTTGAGAATTACATCAGCAGCACGAGTAATCAAGTCATCTGAGATGCCATGAGCGATTCTTGCCATTAAGCCCATCGAACACGGGCAGACAATCATCGTATCATATTGAGCTGAGCCAGAAGCAAAAGGTGCCATGAAGTCTTTTTTTTCATAAAAATCGAAATCATATTCCTTATAGGCTTTATTACCAAGTTCGTATTCCCAATTGAATTTAGCATTATCAGACATAACGATACCTACTGCTGTGAGCTGTGTTTGCGCTTGAGCGAGTTTATCCAAAAGTACTTTTGCATAAATAGAGCCGCTAGAGCCACCGATACCAACTACGATTTTCCTCATAAACATTTTTGTTCTTTCTTTAATTTTATCTTTGAGATAAAAAATAGTTAACTATTCACTATATCTCGAAGCAAATACTATAAACTAAATGCGTCATGTTCAATAAAGTTTTTTCAATATTGACTTTCTCTATTATTGCGGCTGCTTTTTTGTCTTTTAAAAATGCAGAACCACTTCAAGAGCAAGTCGAAGTCAAATGGTACACTTGGGAAGAAGCAGTGGAAGCTTCGAAAACCGAAGAGCGTAAAGTTTTTGTAGATATATATACCGATTGGTGCGGTTGGTGCAAGCGAATGGATAAAAATACATTTAGCCATAAAAGCGTTGCCAAATATCTAAATGACGACTTTTATGCTGTCAAACTAAACGCCGAACAGCGACAGGACATTATCTTCAAAGGTCATACTTTCAAGTATATGAAACAGGGTCGAAGAGGCTATCATCAGTTAGCTTATGAACTAATGAATGGTAGAATGTCTTACCCTACGGTAGTTGTTCTGAATGAAGATTTTGAAAGAATCTTCATCGCTCCAGGTTATCAAGAAGCTAAAGATTTTGAATATGTCCTTCGTTTTGCTTCCGAAGACCATTACAAAACTAAAAAGTGGCAAGCTTTTCTGAATGAAGAGAAAAAATAAAGCCGTATTTTAGTTTTTTATAAAAAATAGCAAAGTCAATTTTAATATTGGCTTTGCTATTTTTAAATACATGAGCAAATAAAAATTTGCTTTTAGGGTAATAGAAGTCCAAAATCACAATTATTTTTAAAAAATCATTAATTTTTATTCGTGTATTTTCCTTTTTTTCCCTTTTTAGAAATCTCTTTTATTAATAAATTAAAAAAAATAATATATTTGTAGTGTTAGAAATCAACAAAAAAAGAACAAACCGTAAATTACCATCAGTTATGAGAAATATTTCGTACATAGGTCTAATATTAGCACTTGTCACTATCACTTTTACAGCTTGTGACAATCCTCTTTTTGTACCTAAAACTGTCAAATGGACAAGCTTTGAAAAAATAGAAGCCAAAAAAGGTAAAAAAATGGTCATGATTGAGTTATACACTCCTTGGTGTGGCTGGTGTAAAAGAATGGAAAAGAATACGTTCAATGATCCAAACATCGCTCAATACATGAATAAAAACTTTCATAATATTAAATTTAATGCTGAAAGTCGCGATTTACTAAGTTTTCAGGGAACTGATTATAAATTCAACCCTAAAATGACTACTCGTGGTCGTCACGAAATGGCAAGTATGCTAATGAAAGATATTTCAAAGCAAGGTTATCCGACAATTGCTTTCTTGGATGAAGATTACAATCTAATTCAAGCTGTACCAGGTTACAAGAATGCTAAGGAATTTGAAGTAATTGTACACTACTTTGCTGAAAAGCATTACAAAACTAAGAAATGGGAAGATTTCGTTAAACAATTCAATGACGAGAAAGGAATGTCTCCTTCTTAAGTAGATGAGCAAAGAACCTGTTCAAGAAAGCACGAACTCTTTGATTTCGTGCTTTTTTTTTAATCAGATGATTAGACTTCATATACATTAAAATTAAACATCATATTCGGTTTAGTTTTTGCTTTAAGGATAATAGAATTGAGTTCTTACTTTCTATAAAAAAATTAACAACATCAATATATTTACTTCATCAAGTAATGTTTAACATTTTTAATATATAAGTAATTAATTATCACCACTTTACTCTTTCAAAAATAGGCAAAATAAAATTATTGAATACAATATCACCTAATTAATCAACATGAAAAAAATCTTACTTTTTGGGCTTTTAATCTTTATGACTGCTACGATGGTATCTTCTTGTGGTGGCACTAAAGAATTAAAATGGTCAACTTTCGAAAAAATTGCAGATAAAAGAGGCGAAAGAATGATTATGGTCGAGCTATACACCTCATGGTGTGGTTGGTGTAGAAGAATGGAAAGATATACTTTTAATGACCCTGTAGTTGCTAAGTATATGAATAAAAACTTTTATTCAATCAAATTCAATGCAGAAGAAAGGCGAGCTGTTGAATTTCTTGGAAAGAGTTATCGTTTTAATCCTTCTGACACACGACGAGGAAGGCATGAATTGGCTGCCGCTTTAATGATGGATAGCGAAAAACAAGGTTATCCTACTACTATATTTTTGGACAAAAATTATAATCTGATACAAGCCATTCCTGGTTATATTACAGCACCCGACTTCGAGGCAATTATGCATTATTTTGGAGATGGCGCTTATAAAACGACCAAATGGGATGAGTTTGTAAAAAAATATAAAATTGGAGATGCTAAGTATTCTACAACTAACAGTGATAGTACTTTAGATTAGAGTTATTTAAGTTTTTAATAAAAAAAATCCGATATGAATAACTTCATATCGGATTTTTTTCGTTTAAAATATACGGATTTAAACTAATTCAATTTACCCAACGAGCAGTACTCACTATTGCTTGTGGATAATCTGTGCCTATTATCAATTGAGCTGCTTTTTGCTCTTTAATTGAAAGTACATCAGGCTGATGAACCTTATCTTTAGCTAATTTAGACAATTCTGGCAACCACATTTTGACGTCAGC
>CAKZLT010000603.1 GCA_937127195.1 uncultured Saprospiraceae bacterium | reverse complement strand
CTACGGTTCATTTTTTAAGTGCTTTTAAATAGAACAAAGAAAAAGTAGAATGGTGTTAGTTATTTGTTTTTCTTCACTAATGAATATAGATATATCAAAACCAGTAATGGTAACGGGAGCAACAGGATACGTTGCAGGTTGGTTGGTTAAGCAATTATTAGAAAAAGGTTTGACCGTTCATGCCGCAATTCGAAATCCTGATAACGCACAAAAAGTAGCTCATTTGGAGGCATTAGCGGCTAAAAGTACTGGAAGTATCAAATATTTCAAGTCCGATTTACTACAAAAAGGTTCTTATGCCGAAGCAATGAAAGGCTGTGAATTGGTGTTTCATACAGCTTCACCTTTTACAAATGATTTCAAGGATGCTCAAAAGGAATTGATAGAACCAGCAGTAAAAGGAACTCAAAAATGAGCTTGGAATGACTTTTAGACCATTACAAACTACAATGGAAGATGGTTTTCAGGTTCTAGTTGATAATAATATCATTTAGAGTATTTCTTGAATCCTGTCTGCTGTTAGCAAGAGGCAGGCAGGATTTTAGATTTTTAGATTTTCACCCCTTCAAAGCAAAAACAAAAAAACCTTTGCCTTCTTTGTCCCTTTCAAAAAATCAATTATCTTCAAAACCAAATTATTCTTTTTCAAAGAATCGCTTTCAATAGAGACTTATCTATAAAATAATTACGCTTTTTTATAAAAAAAAAAAAGACCGATGCCAGTTAATTCGCAAATCATACTTTTTGCTATTCAAGCCGCCGTTCGCTTAGAAGGACAAGTTCGTCAAGCTCAAATCGACAGAATCAAAAACCACAGTATTAATCTTTTGACACCTCAATTTGATGGAAGTGTTAATGTTAAATCTGCGGTTAGGTGGTTTACACGCTCAGGTGCGTCTAGTATCGCGGATGATTTGGAATTAGTTAAATTAGTCGAAAAAGCAGAAGTTGACCGACGAGGATTAAGTGACGAAGAGCGCGACAGAGTTATTAAAGAATACACCAAAATCCGAAACTTAGACGAAGGATTAGTCAAATTTTCGGGCGGTATTCCTAAGGAACATATTTTTGCATTAACAGAGGTGAAGCAATGGGAAGATGGTAAAAATCCAAATCCTTCGCCATTGCAGCGTATTGGAGGTTCTTTGATTGAAATCGGTGTAGATTACTTCAAAACAACGCCTTATCTGGCTAATGCCAATTCTCCACAAGCCAAAATGTTATCTTCTTTTCTGGATGCTGTCGATGAAATTGATTTTGCAGAAGGGCAATTACAGGACATCGCTTCAAAGATGATGTTGGCAACTTTGGAAGGAATTGATAGTGGAACAGGTTTTTTGAGTGGCGATGATAAATCTAATAAGCTATTAAAAAGCCTAGCGAAAGGAATTATTTCTGATGTAAACAACTTTGTCAAAACCGAAGGAGCAGGCAATTTATTCAAACAAGAACAAGCCAAACAATGGGGACAAATCGTCTTTAAAAGTGTCTTGTCAACGGCAGGCGAGACGGTTTTGAATAACCCAAATAAATTTTTGGGAAATGGAGCAGGTGCCGAAATGGTACAAAGCGTTGGAAATTGCTTGGTCAAAGGAATAATGGAAGACATAGACGCTGGTGATGGAGCAATTGTCAGTTTGAAAAATGTCTTTACGGCAGATACATTGGATAGTGTAACCAAGGCGAGTTTTGAAGTTTTGGCAGAACATCCAGAATGGTATGCAGTAGATAACGAAGGCGTTAAAAACATACTAACTCAACTTACCAAAGAAATTGCCAATTATCCAAACCAACTAGGAATGGATATGCTGCCCGATTTGGTTACTATGATTTTGGCGCAAACATCAGGTAATCTAGAGTTAATCTATCAAGGTGACCCGTCAAAACCCGCCAATAATTTATTAATAAAAGCAACAACTATAGTATTAAGTACTTTACAAGATGCCGTTCCAGCACAAGCGGGACAGCCTTGGAAGCCCATTTTTACAAAATCAAATACCATTGCCTTAGTCGATGTTGTATTACAAGAAGTGGTCGCAAAACCAGAATGGTTATTGATAGAAGCAGAAGATGCAAGCCCAATTCTTAAAGATGTTTTGAGTGCAACTTTCCAATCACTGCAAGGCGTTTCGATTGGAAATATGAATACGGCAACCAAAATGAATATTGTCAAATCTGCGATTAATGCAGTGACGATTCAGCAAGGTTTATTAGAAAAAATGAACATCAATGGCGAAGAAAAAGAGCTATTGAACTACGGAATTGATATTGTTTTAGATATAGCTTTTGGTGAAAAAACCAATGCAAAAGCTAAATGGGCGTTGGCAAGCGGACAAGCTTTGGATATGATGATTGATGCTGTTTTGCATCGAATTGCCATCGAAGGCGCATCGGATAGCGTTTTGCAATTGACCAAGGACTTCTTAAATGGTGAAATCAATTCCTTAACGGAAGGTCAAGGTATTAATGTAAAAGCCTTAGCAGCTAAACTCAAATCGGGAGATTCATTACAGTCATTAATGCAAAATTCCATCAATGCCGCGACTCGTATTTCGGCTACTTTACTAGCAGAAAACCCTGGTTTGATAAAGATAGAAAATCAAGGTGTTCAAAATATGATTAATCATTTTGTGGAAATGTTAGCTACTTTTCCTGATGATTTCTCCAAAGCGGCATTGCCTAGCTTAGCGCAAATGGTTATTCTGAATGCTTCCGCGAATATCGGTACAATCGTCGGTGACAATACCGATAATCCAGCAAAGAACTTGCTAGTAATGACTAGTCAAACGGTACTTAATCAACTCTCATCTACCGACGAAAATGGAAAAGTTACTATCAAATATACTTCTGAACAGGCATTAGGTCTAGTCAATTCAACTATTCAATATGTTGTCAAAAATCCATCGTGGATATTAGCAGCAACGGGCGAAAAAAGTCCAATGCTAGAAGATGCACTCAGCGCAGCGATGAAAGCCATCGAAGGTGTTGATGTAACTAAAATGACGAACGATACCAAAATCAATATTCTTCAATCGGCTATTGGCGCGGTGGCTTTACGTCAAGATTTGCTTAATAAAGTGAATATTGATGGTCAAGAAACGGAATTGCTTTCTGGCGGAATTGAGATTGCTTTGAGTATGGCGTTTGGTGAAAAAGCGAGCGCACAAGCTAAATGGGCATTGATGAGTGGCGATGTCATGGACGAATTGGTCAATGGCGTTTTACATAGAATTGCCAAAGAAGGCGGTTCGGAAGATGTTCTGAGTTTAACGAAAGAATTCTTAAATGGCGAATTACAAGGATTGACAGACGGTCAGCCATTGAATATTCAGACGGTGATTAGTAAATTAAAGTCCGAAGAAGGTTTACAGTCATTAATGAAAAACTCTTTGAATGCTGCAACTCGAATTACAGCTACCTTATTAACAGATAATGCGGATAAAATAAAATTAGGGAATGATAATGTCAAAGGGTTAGTTGTTCAATTGATGGATACTTTGTCTAGTTTTCCGAATGACTTTAGTTTATCCGTTTTACCAGATTTGGCAATGATGTTAGCCATTGATACTTCTGATAACCTTGGAACGTTGATTGGTGGCGATGGTCAAGACCCAGCAACCAATTTACTCGTCATGGCAACTCAAACGGTAATGAAAACCATTTCTACTACCGACGAAAATGGAGCAGTAAAAATTACTTTTACACCAGACCAAACACTTAATTTGGTTGATACGGTTATTCAGCAAGTAATTAGTAAACCACAATGGGTCGTTTCGGCAGCAGGTCAAGCAAGTCCGTTATTAGAAGATGCGTTATCTGCCGCGATGTCTGCCTTAGATGGAGCTTCGATTTTGAGTCTAAGTAATGAGTCGAAAGTCAATATTATGAAAGCGGCTGTTTCGGCAGTTGGTATGAATAAAGGCTTTATGCAAAAGGTAGGTGTAGAAAGCGATTTTGCTATGAAAGTGGCTTTAGATATGGTTTTCAAGGCGGCTCAAGGTGAGTTTAAAGTCGAAGAAGGCGATGACTTGACAGGCGTTGTAACAGAGGTTTTGACCGAAACTGCAAAAGAAAATATTCAATGGGCATTGTCAGATAATGCTACTTTGGAGTCTTTGTCAGGAGCAGTACTTGGACGATTGGCAACCGAAGGCACTTCTGAAAATACACTCAAAATGACTAATCAACTTCTAGCACATAGTATTTCTAAAATAGGAAAAGGAGAAACTTTCTCTGTTTCTGATTTGGTTGCCCAATTAGAATCTCCAGAGCAATTAGCGGAGATTATTGCAGGATTTGCTTAATAATATCAGGCGTTGGACGCTTTCAAAGCGTCTGACGCCTAGAACTTTAAATTTTAAATTTTAAAATACATCTTACAATTCGTTTCTATTTGATAAAGGTAGAAACGCCATTTTTAATAATAAAAATTATGAAAGGATTATTCAAAGCGCCTTTATTCTTGCTACTAGCAGGAATTGTATTCATGTCTAGCTGTGCACCAGCTTATCAAAAAGACTTAAGTAACTCTTATAAATTATACAATCAAGCAGTAACAGCAGAGACTGCCTATCGGGTGCAACAACTCGAAAAGGAAATGGTGAACGCGAATAGCGATGCCACAAAAACGGAGTTTCAAGCAGCTTATGATGCGATTAATAGTGTTGTTACAAAGCATCAAGCGGACTTAGGAAAGGATGATTTATATGGAAATGTATTGGCACTGAAGGCAATGTCAGAGTTGAATTTGGCGAAATACACAGATGCAACGAACTCAGCGTCGCAGGCATTGACCTATTTGGGAAGCTCTAAGTCATCCAAAAAATCGCGTGATAATGCCCTAATGACAGCAATCCCTGGATTGATAAAAGCTAATCAGTTATATACAAAAATGCCAACAGATGGCAAAAAAATCACTATTGGTGCATATACGAATTTGGCGGATATGGCAAGAAGCGCGTTGTCAGATTTGGATGCTGGACGCAAGACCGTAGATGCTTCTCATCCAGTTAACGAATACTTGTTAATGTCAAAATTGGCAGTTTATAAGAATTGGTTAGACATCGTTTATGATACGATTGATAAGGATTCAACAGCAGCAGAGAAAACTGCAAAACGCAAAAAAGAAGATGCAATCATGGCTGATGCAACAAAATCAATTGACGCACTCAATGCCGTTGTAGGTTCTAAAAAGCCTGCTTTGATTAAGCAATGGAAAGCGTTGATTGGAGTCGATTAGGAGCAGAAAAGAGATTAGAAGACCGCTCTGCTTAGGGAGAAGAGAATAAGAAACCGCTTTTGATTTAGAGATACTTTTCAGTGTTTTCTAATTCAAAAGTGGTTTCTTTTTTTATAAAAACTATAACAAAATTCGAATGCTTAAGCAGGCCCATAACCAATAAATACGCTAATTTCTAAGAAAATAATCGACACCAACAAAATCAAAAACGCTAAAGGAAAGATAAAACGCAACCACTTATCAAGCGGAATACGACACATTGCCAGCATAGCAATCATACCTCCGAGCGTCGGATTAAATAAATTAGTCACACCATCTCCAATCTGGAAAGCTAAAATAGTGGTCTGTCGCGTCAAGCCCAGTACTTCACCGAGAGGAATCATAATCGGTAGCGTTGCCAATGCTTGACCACTTCCTGATGGAATCAATATATTCAAGACCGATTGAACAACCGTCATTAAGGCAGCAGAGAGATAAGTCGGAAGCCCATAAAGCAAAGAAGCTAAGCCATAAGAAACGGTATCGCTGATGTTTCCCATTTCCATAATTGACCGAATCGAAGTTGCATAACCCACCATAAATGCTCCTGGAGCAACGTTAGCAACTGATTTGAGAAGGGTTTCACTGAATGTCTTTCCGCCCATCCGAGTCGCTAAACCAACGACAATCGCTACCATCAAAAAGATACCTGAAATCTCGTTGATATACCAATGATGAACAAAAATACCATAAAGCATTACTGCTAATCCCAATAGAAATATTCCCAAAACCATCTGATTACTTCTCGTCATTGAGTATTCATGTAATGGTTTCGAAAGTGAAATACCTTCTATCGAAACTTCTTTTGAAAGGCTTTTTGAAGCGTCTTTTTCTATTTTTTTAAAATATCGAACATTGTAAAACGCCAAAGTACTCAAGCCAGATAAACACAATAAACTACGAAGTCCAGCACCTGAAAACATAGGTAGTTCAGCAATTTGATGACCTGTTCCAACCGTATATGGATTAAAAGGAGATAACCCAAAACCAACCGTAATCGCACCAACCGAAATACCTGCGGCTAACATCAAATCGCCTCCAATCGACAAACTCAATACCGCAGCGATTGGAACTAAAGCAATATTATGTTCATATCCAATAAAAACACCAGCCATTCCAAAAATAAACGTCATTAATACTACGATAAGATATTTTCTTTCGATGCCCAACCGCTTGATAAGTGTACCGATGCTGTTTTCAATCATCCGCGTTTTTTCTAAGATACCAAACATAATACCTCCAGCGAATACCACAAAGATAATATCAGAAGCCGTTTTGAAACCCATTGGCAAGGCTTTAAACATATCCAATAAAGTGACTGGTGTAGATTTTATTGTTTCGTAAGAGTTCGGAATAACGCGTTGACGACCATCAACTAACTCGCGTTCGTAACTTCCTGCGGGCAGGAGATAACTCAAAATGGTCATGATTATCATAATCACAAATAGAATCACAACTGGATGAGGAATGTAATCGTACCATTTTTTCATAGTGAAATATTGATTAATTGGTTGATGTTAAAAAAAGAGAGCATTTCAAGATGTCATATTTAGGAAAAATAATATTTGCGAAATCTTCAAGATTTCGCAAATGCGCGACAAAATAAGATGCATCCAAAAAAAGACTATTGGTTTTTAAAACTACTTGTTTTTTAGGAATGAAAAGAAATAATCATTCATAAAATAAAAAAGTGCTACCGCTATCAGTCGCTAATAAAAGCAAATAACAGCACTGGCACTTCAATACTTAATCATTCAGCATTCAAAAAATTACTTTCTTCTACGCTTGATTATCTTCGTATTTTTACCTCTTTTAGATTTAATTTTATCTTGAACGCGTTGCTTACCTCTACTTTGTTTCATGGCTTTCTTTCGGTCACCAAGCAATTTTTCTACTAAGTCTTCACGACCTAATTTCGTCAACTTCTCACGAATAAGCTGTTGATTTTCGCGCTTGTGCCAGAAGAAAAACAAATGCTGATTTTGCTTTTCTTTTTTCGATTTAGCGGTATAAACTGGGCGTAATTTATATGGTTCTAGTCCTGTATAATAAATAATCGTTGCAACAGTCATCGGAGTAGGCGTGAAGTCCTGTACTTGTTCCAACTTGAAACCCATTTCTTTGGTTTCTGCTGCTAAGTTCGCCATATCTGAAGCTTCCGAACCAGGGTGGCTAGATATGAAATAAGGAATTAAAGGCTGCTTCAATCCATGTTTTTCATTAATCTCGTCGTATTTCTTTTTGAATTCGTGAAAATGCTCAAACGCAGGTTTACGCATAATCTTGAGCGTATTGGCAGAAGTGTGTTCTGGCGCAACTTTCAATCGACCACAAACGTGATTAGAAACCAACTGATCCATGTAAACATCGATGCTTTCATCAGCATTTTTATTATAAGACTTCGTTAATAAATCATAACGAATACCGCTACTTACAAACGCTTTTTTGACGTTAGGATGCGCATCTACTTTTTTATAAATATCCGTTAAAGGTTGGTGATTGGTATCCAAATTATGGCAAACCACTGGATGAATGCAAGAAGGACTGACACAACGGTCGCAGATTTCTTGCACCTTACCTTTCATTTTGTACATATTCGCCGAAGGGCCTCCGAGGTCACTGATATAACCTTTAAAGTCAGGCATTGCAGTAACAACTTCGACTTCTTTCATAATAGATTCTTCCGAACGACTGGCAATAAATTTACCTTGATGCGCAGAAATAGTACAAAAACTACAACCTCCAAAACAACCTCGGTGCATATTCACAGAAAAACGAATCATCTCGTAAGCTGGAATAGAACCACGTTTGTTGTATTTCGGATGTGGCATTCTAGTATAAGGTAAGTCAAATGACGTATCAATTTCGTTTTCCGTCATTGGTGGATAAGGCGGATTGATGATAATATTTTCATCACCGACACGCTGAACAATTCGACGTGCTTTGACTTTATTAGACTCTTGTTCTATCGTTTTGAAGTTAGCTGCAAAATCTATTTTTTCCTTCAAGCACCGTTCGTGAGAATATAATTCTACATCTGTCCAACGCTTATTTTTAGGAATACCTTCTTCTCTATTTCTCAGAATTCCCGTTTGAGGAATCGTGTTCAAGGAAGCAAAAGGAACGCCTCTTTTCAGTAATCGAACGATTTCGCGAAGAGGCATTTCTCCCATTCCATAGACGAGCATATCTGCGCCGCTATCTTTCAAAATACTCGGAAATAACTTATCCGCCCAATAGTCATAATGAGTGACACGACGCAATGAAGCCTCAATTCCTCCAATTAAAACAGGTACATCGGGATATAACTCTTTAAGTATTTTAGAATATGCGGTTGCTGCATAATCTGGTCGAAATCCTGCTTTCCCGCCTGGTGTGTAAGCATCCGTAGAACGCTTTCGGCGTGAAGCAGTATAGTGATTGACCATTGTATCCATACAGCCAGAAGTAACTCCAAAGAATAGTTTCGGGCGACCAAATTTCTTAAAATCGCGCAAATCATCTTGCCAGTTGGGCTGCGCAACAATGGCTATTTTTAAACCTTCGCTTTCCAATATTCGACCAATCACAGCAGTTCCAAAAGCAGGGTGATCCACATAAGCATCTCCCGAAATCAGAATGACATCCAATTCTCCCCAACCTCTTTCTTCAACTTCCTTTTTCGTAATCGGTAACCAATCTGACCAAGGTCTATTTGACAACATCTCTTTGATGATTTTATGCAATCTTTGCTGAAAATACAGCTTATTCTTACTTTTTTATAAAATAGTAATACTACAAAAATACGAAAGGTTTTTAATAAAGTATTATTTCTCAAAAAAGACCTATTTCAACTCCAACAACACAGGACAATGGTCAGAATGCACCGCATCTGTCAATTGCCTACAATCTTTGATACTATCTTTCAAGTTGTCAGTAACTGATTGATAATCAATGCGCCAACCTCTATTATAAGAACGATTGCTTCGGCGATAACTCCACCAGCTATACTCGGTTTCTTCTGGGTGACACATTCTAAAAGCATCCACAAAACCACTTTCCCACCATTTAGTCATCCATTCGCGTTCTTCGGGCAAGTGTCCCGACATCTTGTGCGCTTTGTCTGGATTATAAACGTCGATAGGTTCGTGTGCCACATTGTAATCGCCCATGACAATCAACTTCGAACGTGTTTTTTTGAGTTCATTGACCCAGTTTTGCATATATTCCAAAAACTCCATTTTGATAACTTGTCGTTCGCTGCCACTACTTCCTGATGGAAAATAACAACTCAAAACAGTCAAGTCGCCAAAGTCAGCTCTAATAACGCGCCCTTCAAAATCAAAAAGCTCATGTCCACAGCCCACTTCTACATAGTCGGGTTTGGTTTTGGATAGCAAAGCAACGCCGCTATAACCTTTCTTTTGTGCCGAAAACCAGTTGCAATGATAGCCGATTTCTTCAAAGGCTTCCTTCGGAATAACCGTATCATCAGCTTTCAATTCTTGAAAACCAATAATATCAAAATCATATTCTTGAATAAATCCAATTAAATCTTTCTTCATTGCAGCGCGAATGCCGTTCAAATTGTAGGAAACTATTTTCATAGAAAGTATTATTTCGTTGTTGTTTTTTCTTTTAAAATTGAAACCTCGACCAAAGCAGCATTATTTAACTCAAACGGCGGTAAATTTAACTGCAGACATAAACACTCAAAAACAGAGCCGTGTGAGACCACTATGATATTTTCATTTGAATTGTCATGGAGAAGGTCAGCGGTGATGTTTTCGATTAAGCTATTAAAGTTTCCCCTAACGTCAGACAAACTATTTTTGTCAGTCCCAACACTAGAACCATCATGAGAACGTTGTTGTTCACAACAAGGGAACTCGGCAAGCGACTCCACAGACCTAACTTTTGATA